>JAKZWC010000352.1:0-5826 GCA_047515735.1 Spirochaetales bacterium
TCGGCGAGATCCAGGATGCCCTGCTGCAGCGCGCGCGCAGCTTCCTGGACGCCCATACCGTGGCCGTGGCCGGCGCCGCCGAGCTGGAAGAGTACTTCAGCGACGACGCGGCCGCCGGCTTCGCCATCGCTCCGATGGCTGCGCGTGCCGAGCAGGAAGAGTCGTTTCAGACCCTGTTGAAACGGCTCAAGGTGAGTCCCCGCTGCATTCTGAGGGTTGACGGCAACGGTACGGTCGAGGCCGACGGCAGCTCGACCTGCGCCTTTACCGGCGCGGCCGACGCCCCGAAGGTGGTGTTCGCCCGCGCCTACTGAAGCGCGGCGCTGTTGAGTCCGCGGCCCACCTGCCGGTATGTTTACAGCGTGGCCGTCAACGTGTTCGTAATCGCCATCGTGGGGGCGTCGGCAGTGCTGCTCGGCGCCATGACCACCGCACTCGGGCCGCCGGTGCTCAAGATGATACGCTCCGGTCAGGGGCTGCGGGTGAGTCAGGGCCTCCTGCTCGGCGCCGTGCTGCTGGCCGAGCTGGCCATCGTGATCACGCTGGCGGTGGTATTGGCGCGCCCGTAGCGCCAGAAAACCGTCGCCTGCGGCGCCGCTTCTCGCCCAGCCTTCCCTTCCGCTAGCCCTGCGGCGGCGCCGGTTCGATGCGGTAGAGCGCCCCGCGGCGCTCGTCCGTGAGCAGCCACAGGCGTCCGTCCGGCCCCTGGCGTACGTCCCGGATGCGCCCCAGGCTCCGCTCCAGCAACACCTCCTGCTCCACGACCGCCCCGTCGCGCACCACGACGCGGCGCAGGTGCATGCCGGCGAGCGCGCCCACGAACAGATCGCCGCGCCAGCGCGGGAACTCGCTCCCGGTATAGAACGCCATCCCCGACGGCGCGATGGAGGGGGTCCAGTGCAGCAACGGCGGCTCCATTCCCGGTGCCTCGCTGCCGACCCCGATGTTGCCGCCCGAGTACTCCTGGCCGTGGCTCACCACCGGCCAGCCGTAGTTGGCGCCGCCGCGCAGAATGTTGATCTCGTCGCCGCCGCGCGGACCGTGCTCGTGGATCCAGACGTCGCCGGTGGCGGGATGGATCGCCAGCCCCTGGGCGTTGCGGTGGCCGAAGGTAAACACCTCGGGGGCCGCACCGGGAATGGCGAGCGCCGCGGTCCGCGGCGAAGGGCTGCCGTCCGGACGCAGGCGCAACACCGAGCCGGCGTGATCGGAGGGGTCCTGGGCGCGGTGCCGCTGCCCGCGCTCTCCCACGGTCACCAGCAGGTCGCCGTCGGGCAGGAACGCCAGCCGCGCCCCGAAATGGCGCCCGCCGCTCGAGGCGCGGTTCATGGCGAAGATGCGGCGCAGCGCGACCAGGCGGTCGCCGGCCAACTCGGCGCGGGCGACCGCGGTGCGCAAGCCGCCCCCGAACTGTTCAGAGTAGGAGAAGTAGAGCAGCCGGTTGTCCGCGAAGCCGGGGTCCAGCACCAGGTCCAGCAGCCCGCCCTGGCCGACCGCGGCGATCGGCGGCAGCCCGTCGATCGGGTGGCGGCTGCCGTCCGCCCCGATGCGCAGCAGCCGCCCCCGCCGTTCGGTGACCAGCAGGTCGCCGCCGGGGAGGAACGCGACCGCCCACGGATGCTCCAGCCCGGTGACCACGGGGACGACCTGGAACCGGTGCTCGCTTGAAGCATGGGTCGGGGTCTGCGCCGCCACGCCGTGGCACGCAAGGAGGAGCGTGAGCACGAGCAAGACGGCAGGTCGCAGCAGTGCAGCCCGCAGGGAACGCCGGCGTGGCTGACGGCCCCGGATGGGGTCAGAGATCTCACTTCGATCTGGGTGCATGTTGCTCCTACTAATACCGCCATGCGCCGCGTTCGTCACCTGCGGTTGGCGTACCGGGGCGCTCCGGGTAGATTTGCGCCATGAATGATGCCGCTGCCAGCGACGCGACCCGTACCGCGTCCGACTTCCTGCGCTACCTCGGCGACGAGTGTAGCCAAACCCGCAGCCTCGTCGAGCGCGCGGTCGCGCAGATGCCCGCCGCCGACCTGGGGTGGCTGCCCGATGCACGCTCCAACAGCGTGGCCATGCTGATGAAGCATGTGGGAGGCAACCTGCGTTCCCGGTTCACCGACTTTCTCACTACCGACGGCGAGAAACCGGACCGCGACCGCGATGCGGAGTTCCGCAACGACGTGGTCGACAGGGACGCGGTACTCGCCAGGTGGCAGGCCGGCTGGGAGTGTCTCGAGTCGAGCCTCGCCGGTCTCACGCCTGCCGACCTGAACCGTGAGGTCACCATCCGCGGCGAGCCGCATACCGTACTGCAGGCGCTGCTGCGGGCGGTCAACCACGCTTCCTACCACAGCGGCCAGATCGTGGAGTTGGCGCGCATGCGGTCGCCGGACTGGACCACTCTGAGCCGCCCCCGCACTACGCCGCCCTAGCGCCGGAGTGGACGGTGCAGGTTTTGGCGCGGCACTGCCTACCGTTTGACGGCACGGAAGCGCAGGCGCACGTAGTCCACGGTCCAGGCCCCGCCGGCATCCCGCAGCCGCGGCGCCGTGACCGCCTCCACCTCCGCTTCCACCTGCCGCCGCGTGGCGCTGTCCAGGGTGGCGAGAACCGCCGTGGCAAAGGTCTGCAACCACTCCGTGAGGGTGCCCGGCACCGGTGTCGGGCGCGGGAACAGCCTGATCTCGGGGACCACGAAACCGTGCGTTTCGAGCAAGCCACGATACGTCTCCGCGGTGGGGAAGTACCACGGGTCGCGCGGCGCCGGATCGATACCACGCCGCCGCAGCGCGCGGTGCAGGGCGCCGCGCACGGTTGCAATGTTGCCGGCGCCGCCGAGTTCCGCCACGAAGCGGCCGCCCGGCCGCAGCAGCCGGTGCACGCCTCGGATCACCGCCACCGGCTGCCGGATCCAATGCAGGACGGCGTTGGAGAACACCGCGTCGAAGCCCCCGGCCGGCAACTCCATGGCGTGCAGGCGGCGCGCGTCCCCTGCGACGGCGTCCAGCCCGCGGCGCCGCGCCGCCGCCACGAACGCGGCGCTGCGGTCCACCCCGATCACGGCGCAGCCGCGCTCGACGAGCCGTGCGGTCAGCACCCCGTCGCCGCAGCCGAGATCGAGCACCCGCTCCCCCGGCCGCGGATCGAGCAGGTCCACCAGATCACGACCCAATTCAGGCACGTAGGATCCCCAGCGGCGGTAGTTCTCGGGGTCCCAGTGCTGGCCGTCAGTGACGCTCGCGGCATCTTGGGCCGTGACCCGAGAGTGCCGGCCGGCGGACGATCCCTGTGCGTCTATTTTCATCGTATTTCGTGGCACGGAATGACCGTGCCCACTCATCGCCGGAGACAGTACACGACGCCGGGTGTAGATGATAGGGTTCGGGCCAGATGAATGCTTCAATCGCCGTCCTCGAAGGCGACGGCATCGGACCCGAGATCGTCGCCGAGGCGCTGAAGGTGCTGGACGCCGTGGCCGAGCGCTATGGTCATCGCTTCACCTATCGGCGCACACCGTTCGGTGCGGGGGCCTACTTCTCCTGCGGGGCAGCCTTTCCTGCCGCGTCCAAGGAGGTCTGCGACAGCGCGGATGCGATCCTGAAGGGACCTGCCGGCGTGGCGCTGGAAGAGATGAGAGACATCCCGGTGGACCAGCGTCCCGAGCTCGCCATCCTGGAGTTGCGGCAGCGCTACAACACCTTCGCCAACTTCCGGCCGGTAGTGCTGCCGGGCCGGCTGGCCGGGCTGTCGCCACTGCGACCGGAGGTGATCGGGGATGGCGTCGACATCCTGATGATCCGGGAGCTGGTAGGCGGCATTTACTTCGGCGAGAAGGTGGAGCGCGAGCACACGCAGGGGCGGTATGCGAGCGACGACTGCCGCTACACCCGCGAGCAGGTCGAGCAGGTTGCCGAGGTCGCGTTCGGCGAAGCGCGGACCCGGTCCTGTCATCTCACGGTGGTGCACAAGGCCAACATCCTGGCCACCTCGCGGCTGTGGGAGGAGGTCGTGGAACAGGTCGCCGAGCGCCATTCCGGCGTCGATTACTCGTTCATCCTGGTGGACAATGCCGCCTTTCAGTTGGCGGTCGATCCGGCGCAGTTCAACGGCGTGATGCTGCTCGAAAACATGCAGGGCGACATTCTCAGCGACCAGGCGGGCGGCATCGTCGGTTCTCTAGGACTGATGTGCAGCGACAGCGTCGGACCGGAGCAGAGCTACTACGAGGCGGTACACGGTTCCGCGCCGGACATCGCCGGCCGCGGCGTCGCGAACCCGTTCTCGCTGATCGGCAGCGCCGCGTTGATGCTGGAGAAGAGCTTCGCCCTGCAGGTCGAGGCGGAGGCGGTCTGGAGCGCACTGTGGGGAGCGCTGGAGAGCGGCCGGATGACCGCCGACCTGGCGCCGAAGAACGGCTCCGCCCCGCTGTCGACCGCCGCCTTCGGCGACGACGTGGCCGCGCGCGTGCGGCGGGAGGGATAAGTTGAGCCATAGCGATGCGGCAGGAGCCCAGGCGGGTCAGCTGTTACGCACCGCACTCGGTGCCGGCAGCGCGGTTGCGCCCGGAGCGGCGGCGCCGATGGTGGTCCCCGCCGAGGGAATCGACCCGGCTGCGTCCAGTCCGAAGCAGCATGGCATCGAGCTGCCGCCGGCGCTGCAGGCACGGCCGCCGCGCGTATTGATCCCCGAAGAGGTGCTGCAGCGCCGGGTGACCGAGCTGGCGCTGCAGCTCACCGCCCACTACCCGCGTGGCAGCGAGCTGGTCATTACCCCCGTGCTAACCGGTGCCTTCATGTTTGCCGCCGACCTGGGCCGCGCCCTCGCCGCGATCAGCACGATCGACGTACGCTACGAGTTCGCCAAGACCAGCACCTACGGCGACTCGCTCGGGGCCGGCGGCGCACAGCGGCGGGTGCACATCGATCTGCAGCCGGCGGACGTGGTGGGGCGCGCCATGCTGCTGGTGGACGACATTCTCGACCACGGCTTCACGCTGGCGGCCCTGCGCGACCGCATGGCGCGCTGGGGCGTGCGCACCGTGCAGGTGTGCGTGCTGCTCGACAAGCAGCTCACCGATCCCCCGCCCCACACCCTGGCCCAGCGCGCCAAGGCGGCCCCCGACCTGGTCGGGTTCGAGATTCCCGACGTGTGGGTGGCCGGCTACGGCCTCGATGCCGCCGGCGCCCTGCGCCATCTCCCGTGCATCGTGGCCGTCGACAACTCCGAATAGCCGGGCAGCCACGATGAAGACCATTCAACAGCTCCGTCTCGACGCTTTCCTTTCGTTTGCGCCCGAATCGGACGCGATTGAACTTGAACCGCTGAACGTCCTGATCGGTCCCAATGGAGCGGGCAAGTCGAACGTGATCGAAGCCCTGGAGTTGCTCCACGCGACTCCTACGAGCTTCGCGGCGGCGATTCGTGACGGTGGCCTTCCCAGAGATTGGTTGTGGAAGGGCAGCGATCAGCGAGCACACGCTGCTACCATTGATCACGCTGCTACCATTGATGTCGTGTTGGATGAGGGTACCCCGACTTGTCGTCCAATGCGTTATCGTCTTGAGTTCTCGGCGGTTGGTGAGCGAGTCGAGGTGCTGGATGAGGCGATCGAGGAAACGGTCGCTCAGGAGGGAGAAAACGACGACTATCGCCTCGGCGACCTGTGGCGCATGGGCGAACTCGGAGCCAATCCGTGAGCAGCACAATATCCGCCATGCCAGCGAGATCTTGAAGAAAATCGATCACCAGAGAGGCTCTTGCAAAATTCGGGGAAGCAGGGGGATTCCTGGAAGAAAGAACTGACGGAGGCTGATTAGAAGAGGAACAGGC
>JAKZWC010000353.1:0-8120 GCA_047515735.1 Spirochaetales bacterium
GTCATGGAGCAGGCAGGGGGGCTCCACGTGGGCAAAGAGACGGCTGCCGGCGGCGCCAGTGCGACGGCCACCGCCGCGCCGCACGTTGCAGCGGAAACGTCCGAGGCGAGCGCAGGCGCCTGCGAGCCGGCGCCGCCGGCAGCGGGCCTCGACGCCGGTCAGGCGGTCATCGAGCAGGCTGGTGGGCTGCACCTGGGCAGGGAGGCGGCCCGCCGCGTCGCCTGCGATGCCGCCCTCGTGGCGCTGCGCCACGGCGCCAACGGCGAGGTCCTCGACGTCGGTCGCAGGACACGCGCGGTCCCGACCGCCCTGCGCCGCGCCCTGCAGAACCGTGATCGCAGCCAGTGCCAGTTCCCCGGCTGCACCTCCCGCCACTGCGACGCCCACCACGTCGTGCACTGGGCCGACGGCGGGGAGACCCGGCTGCAGAACCTGGTCCTCTGCTGCCGGTTCCACCACCGCGCGCTGCACGAAGAGGGCTTTCAGGTGGTAGCTGACGCCGCTGGGCAGTTCCGGTTCCTGCGCCCGGACGGCGTGCCGTTGCCGGCGGAGCCGCCGGCGGCGAGTTGGGAGGGGGCGCCGCTGGCGCCGACCGACGCGCGGCTGCGGCAGCCGGCGTCAGCATCGGTCCGCATACCGCCACCCCCGATTGGTACGGGGAACCGCTGAACCTGTCGGCGGCGCTCGCAGTGCTATGGCAGCCGCCGGCTCGGGAACCGCCGGCCGCCGTGGCGTGTGGCGCTCCCTGACCGAGCCGCCGGCGCGCAATGCTCCTCGAAGAACTCGACTGACTGAGGCAGGATCTCGGCGCAACATTGGCAGGAGGATCGCTGATTCTCGGCAATCTCCCGTCGCTGTGGTCAACCCAACCTACGGGTTGGATCGCGTTGGTAGTTGCAGGGTAATCGTTGGGGGAACAGTCGTGGCAAGGCTGGCAGGGCGTGCAGCGCCGCACGGTGGACGGCGGTTTGCCGGCGCCGGGAGCGGTGGCATAATCCGGATCCCATGCAACGACTCGACACCCAACACCTCTGGACCAGCGGAGAGGGCGGCTACTTCCGCTACCGCATTCCCGCTCTCGCCGTGACCACCGCCGGCACCGTGCTGGCCTTCTGCGAGGCCCGCAAGTACACCGGCCGCGACTCGGACCAGATCGACCTGGTGGTGCGGCGCAGCCGCGATCACGGCAAGACCTTTGCCCCGCCGCAGCTCGTGGCCACCGAGCCGGACTGGGTATGCGGCAATCCCGCGCCCGTGGTGGACCGCGACACCGGCAGCATCTGGCTGCTGCTCTGCAAGAACCGCCGCGACGGCGACGAGCGCATGATCTGCCACGGACAGGCGCCGCGCACGGTCTGGGTTACCGCCAGCCACGACGACGGCGTCACCTGGGCGGAACCGGTCGAGATTACGGCGCAGGTAAAGCAGCCCGGCTGGACCTGGTACGCAACCGGTCCCGGCCACGGCATTCAACTCGCCTCCGGCCGCCTCCTGATCCCCTGCGATCACATCGTCGCCCGCCACTATGAGGCGCACGATCCCTACCACTCCCACGTCATCTACTCCGACGACCACGGCGCCACCTGGAGCATCGGCGGCAGCACCGACGAGGGCACCAACGAGTCCGTCGCGGTGCAGACCGAGGACGGCTGGCTGTGCCTCAACTGCCGCAACAAGGGTACCCTGCGCCACGGCGAGGGCGGCCAGCACCGGGCGGTGGCGTGGAGCAACGACGGCGGTGAGACGTTCTCCCCCATCGTGCGCGATGTCGCGCTCCCCGAACCGATCTGCCAGGCGAGCATGTGCCGCTACCCCGACGGCGACGAGCGCCAGCGGATACTGTTCAGCAACCCCGCGGCGACCGCCCGGCGCCGCATGACCGTGCGCCTCAGCTACGACGGGTGCCGCAGTTGGCCGCTGGCGCGGGTGCTGCACGAGGGCGCGGCGGCCTACTCCGATCTGTGCGTGGCCGATGACGGGATGATCTGCTGCCTGTACGAGGGCGGAGCGGGCAGCGACCCCTACGAACGCCTGACCCTGGCGCGCTTCAACCTGGAGTGGCTCACCCGCGGCGCGGACCTCGCCGGCAGCAGCGGTTCGTGAGCGCGCCGGACCCCTTCGCTGACGCGGTCGCGCTGTGGCACCTGGCCGACGCACGGGAAACCCGCGGCGGCAGCCGGCTCGCGGTCCACGGCATCGTCACTCTCGGCGTGGAGCTGCCGCCGGACGAGGCGGACGCCTCGCGCCGGCGCTTCGGCGACGGCCGCGCCGCCCGCTTCGGCGGTGGGTATCTCGAAGTCCCTGCTCCGGTGGCGCGCGATCCGACCGGCGAGCAATTCACCCTGTGCCTGCGGGTGCGCGACCCGCGCGGCATGTGGCGGGTGCCGCTGTTCGGCAGCTACGGCGACGACTCCCGTGTCAGCCTGCTGCTCGAGGGCACCGACGGCGCCGCCAAGCCGTTCACCATCCGCCACGCCCGCGGAGCCCACCACACCCCCTATCGCGACCTGTTCGGCACCCCAGACGGTCCGTTGGCGGTCAGCGGCAACAGCGCCATGGTCGAATTCACCTGGGGCACCACGCCGCGCGCCGACATCGTGCGCGGCCTGGAGCAGGGCGGCTGTGGGGAGCCGCTGCTCGGCGAGGCGCGCAACGGTATCATGAAGGTCAACTTCCCCGTTGCGCGCGTCGATCCCACTGCCTGGCACGACTTGGTGGTGCGCCTCACCGGCCCCACCCTGGAGCTGTTCATCGACGGCGTGCTGGTGGACGAGGAGTTTCCCATCGGCACCACCCGCGCCGCCACCGCGCCGCTGCTGATCGGCGGCGCCGAGACCGCCGATGGCACGCGCGCCGGGTTCCACGGCCTGATCGACCATGTCGCGCTGTGGGACCGCGCTCTCAGAGATGGCGAGATCACGGCGCTCAGCGGCGGCGCCGAGGAGGTGGCGCGCCGCACCACGGACATTCTGGGCCCGGCCGGCGACCGGCTGCAGTACTGGCGCCCGCGCGGCCACAACGCCCGTGCCGGCGACTGCATGCCGTTCTTTCATGCAGACACCTTCCACCTGTACTACCTGGTGGTGCGCCGCAATCACCACGGCAAGTGGCAGAGCGGCCACGGCGGCCTGCAGATCTGGCACGCGTCGAGCCGCGACCTGCGGCACTGGCAGCACCATCCGATCGCGCTGCCCGTCTCGGCGCAGTGGCAGAGCTGGTGGGGCACCGGTTCGTTCGCGGTTCACGAAGGCACCTGGCACACCTACCAGAAGGGTCCCAGCATGCTGCCCGAGACACCCTGCAGCGGGGTACAATTCGCCACCAGCAGCGATGGCAACCACTTCACGGCGCAGCCGCCACACCCCGCCCTGCCCGGTTACGACTGCGACATCTTCACCGATCCCGCCACCGGCACCCACCACCTGCTCACCACCGAGGGACCCGACGGCGACGATGTTGCCATCGTGCGCTGGACCTCTCGCGACCTGCGCAACTGGCAACGGCAAGCGGAACCGGTGCTGGTCACCCGGCGCGAACGCTTCAACATCGACATCTGCCCCCACCTGTTCGAGTGGAACGGCTGGTACTACCTGTTCGGCGGGTTCGACGAGCGCGCGGGAGTGTGGCGGTCGCGCCAGCCGTTCGGCCCGTGGCAGCAGCACCGGCCGCTGCGCCTGGATTTGCCGACGGTGCCGAAGACCGCACCGTTTCCCCCCGACCGGCGCATCTACGCCGGCTTCCTCGGCGACCGTGGCTGGGGCGGCAACGTGGTGTTCCGCGAGCTGATCCAGCATGGCGACGGATCGCTCGGCACCTGCTTCCCCGCCGAATTGGTGCCGCCGAGCGGCGATCGCGTGGCGCTTGCTTTGCGCGCGCTCACCGCCAGTGCGGCCGTCACGGCGACCGCGGTGACCCTCGGCGCCGGCACCGGCGCGCAGGCCGCGGAGCTGAGCGGCGTGCCGCGGAACGCACGGCTGCGCTGCACGGTGGAGCCGGACACCGGCGTGGCAGGGCGCCCGCAAGCCTGCTTCGGGATTGCCGTGCGGGTCGCGGCGCCAACGGGCGGCAGCGCGCAGCCGCGGGCGCGCGCCGGCGTGCTGCGGTTCCGCCCGCAGGCCCAACAGGTGTCCCTCGGCACCACTCACATCCGGCCCGACGGCGCGCTTGCCGAGTCGGTGATCAGCGACGTGACCGGCCTCGACACCCCCTTTGCCGTCGACCTCGTCATGAGCCACGACATCGTCGACGTCTGCATCGCCGGGCGGCGTACGGTCATCGGCCGCCATTGGAACCCGGCCGGCAGCCGCCTGCTGTTCTTCGCCGAGCACTGCCGCGTGACATTCAGCGAAATCGATCTGCGGCCGCTGGCTTCCGAGGTGAACCCGTGAACGAGCGAGTCCCGTCAGCCATGTCGACGGCTCCTTGCCGGGTCGCCGACCGTTACGCTACACTGGCGGGGATGGGTAAACTCGGAGTGCACGCGCTGCTGGCGGCTGCGCTGGCGGTCGTAACGCCGGTTCTGGCGGTGGCCGCCACCCTCGCGGTCGGCGAAGCGGCCCCCGACTTCGAGCTCCCCAGCGCCGCGGGCGAGACTCATTCGCTCTCGGCCGCCCTGGAAGAGGGCCCGTTGGTGGTCGTCTTCTATCGCGCTTTCTGGTGAACCTACTGCCGGCGTCAGCTGGTCGAGCTGACTGACAAGTACGAACAGATCCAGGAATTGGGCGCCGAGGTCGTGGCCATCAGCACCGATGACCTTGCGGGCGCCACCTCGATCGTGGGCCGCGTCGGCATCCCGTTTCCCATCCTTTACAACAGCGACGGCGACGTGGTGCGCGCCTATGGTGTGTACAACCTTCTCGGTGACAGTCTTGCGGCACCCGCCACCTTCATCATCGACACCGACGGCGTGGTGCGCTGGTCGCACATCGGCCGCGGCATCAGCGACCGTCCCAAGGCGGCGAAGGTAATCCGCGAGCTCCAGCGCCTCGAGTCGTAGCCGGCCGAGAGTAGCCCGACGCCGGCCGGCAGCGTTGCGGTGTGCTATGGTAGCGCCATGGCCACCGACTCACCGATCGCCGGGCGTGACTGGAGTGCGTCCGTTCCCTATCCGGATCCGGCGGTCGAGCCGCACGATCCACGCTTCGCCGTGTTCAAGTTGAACAACGCGGCCGTGGAGCGGCTGTTCACCGGCGCGCGCTGGGCCGAGGGTCCGGTGTGGTTCGGCGATCACGACTGCCTGTTGTTCAGCGATATTCCCAACAACCGGATACTGCGCTTCGACGCTGCCACCGGCACGGTCAGCGAGTTTCGCCGTCCCTCCAACAACACCAACGGCAACTACCGCGACGCCCAGGGCCGGCTGCTCTCCTGCGAGCACGACTCGCGCCGCGTCACCCGCACCGAGCACGACGGCAGCGTCAGCGTGCTGCTCGACCGCTTCGACGGCAAGCCGCTCAACGGGCCCAACGACCTCTGCACCCATCCGGACGGTTCCATCTGGTTCACCGATCCCGGCTACGGCACCCTGGTTCAATACGAAGGGCATTGGGCCGACCACGAGCTGCCCGCCTGCGTGTACCGCCTCGATCCCGCCACCGGCCGGGCAACAGTCGTGGTGGCCGACATGGTGATGCCCAACGGTCTCTGCTTCTCGCCCGACTACCGGCGCCTCTACGTGGTCGACACCGGCGCCTCCCACCACCCCGAATGCCCGCGCGTGATCTACGTCTACGACGTGGAAGGGGAGCGGGCGCTGCGGCAACGGGTGTTCGCCGACATGCAGCCGGGCGGCTCCGACGGGGTGCGCACCGACATCCACGGCAACCTGTGGGCGGCCGCGGGCTGGGCCGGGGAGGGCTACGACGGAGTCCACTGCTTCTCGCCCGACGGGGAGTTGATCGGCCAGATCCACCTCCCGGAACCGTGCGCCAACCTCTGCTTCGGCGGCCGTCGGAAGAACCGCCTTTTCATGACCGCCAGCCAGTCCCTGTACGCCGTCTACCTGGAGACCGTCGGAGCCCAGACCCCGTAGGGGGCGCGGTCCTCGCGATAGGAGCTTGTCGGTAGCCCGCCAAGCTCCTATAGTGCATGGCAGAGTCTGGGGTACCGGTTGCAGCACGGGAACCCATGTCCAGGAGTGAGCAGCCTATGTCAGGATCGAACGGAACGTTGGCGGTCGGAATCCGCGAGCGGGGCGCACCCCATACGCCGGCCGAGCGTGAGGTCTCGATCCCTGCCTACGAGGCGGACCGTTTCGAGCAGGTCGGATTTCTCACGGCCATGACCCTCACCCTGCTGGGCAACTACGCCCAGACCGGGCATTTCGGGGGTCCCCTGGCCTACACTCCCTACAATGTCGCGCTGCACCTGGCCGGACCGGAGGCCGGCGGGCTGCGCTACGACTACCGCCGCCCCCAGCATCCCTATGCCGACCGCTTCCTGCTGGCCGGCGGCCACAACGTCCCTACCGCGTACGCGCTGTGGATGATCATGGGCGAGGCGCTGGCCCGACGCCACGCCGCCACCGGCGACAACCGCTACTACGCGGACCCCAAGCTGGCGCTGCTGCCGATCGACAGTCTGGGCTTCCGCCGCGGGGCCGGTGCGCTGGCGACCCTGCTGGCCGACCACGGGCTGACCGACGATCCGCTGTTTGCGCAGGCCAGGCTGCGCGGTATCCGCTCCCTCGCGGGTCACGCGGAAACCACCGATCTGACCAACGACGTCAACGGCGGGCCCTCCGGGATCGGCATCGGCACCTCAGCCGGCAAGGCCGCGTTCTGGGATTTCGCCGGCGCCCCGCCGTCGCTGAAGGTGATGGCGCTGGAGGGCGAGTTCGCCATGACCGCCGGACACGCCCAGGAACTCAAGACCCAGGCGGTCGCCCAGCAGGTGGGCAAGCGGCTGCGCATCCTGCTGTCGTACAACAACGCCGGCATCGACGACCGGCTGCAGGGCGGCGTGGTACCGGCCGGCCTGGATGCCTACTCCATCGAGGAGCAGTGGGCATCCTACGGCTGGAACGTGTTCTCGCTGGCGGACGGCAACAGCTACGACGAGATCCTGGCCGCATTCCACGCCATGGAGCAGTGGGACCCGGCCGACCGGCGGCCGATGATCGTGGTCGGACGCACCACCAAGGGCTGGTGGCCCGCCGCCGCCAACGGCACCATTCCCGGATTCGGGGAACAGCTCATCAGCTATCACAGCCATCCCTACGACATGAAGATGAACGTCCCCTACTTCGTCGCGCTGGCGCAGACCTTCGAGCACCGCTTCGGGGTGACCTTTGCCGGAATCCACGACGGCGCGGTGGACGATCCACGCGAACGGCTGATCCAGTTCAAGACCAACGTCGACGTGGCGATGTCGGTGCTGGAGCAGGACGGCCTCGGTGAATGGCTCGCCGACCGTCTGCTGGCAATTGCCGACACCGTCTCGGACGAGCTGCCGCTGCGTATCGGCACCACCGGCGACCCGTTCCAGGATCCGCGACTGCGCGTCGACAACCTGCCCACCGAGCCGCGCACCGTGGAGCTGACCCACCCGGTCAGCGGCGAGCACTCGCAGACGCAGGTGACCCTGTTCAGGCAGCCCGGCGAGGTTGCGGGTACCCGCCGCGCCATCTCCGAGGTGATCAAGTGGATGAACTACGTCACCGACAATCGCTTCATCACGGTGGCGGCGGACCTTTCCGGATCGATCAACGTCGAGAGCGGGTCGCTGACCGGCCACTACGATCCCGTGACCAACCCCGCCGGCACGCGCTTCAAGGCGGCGATCCAGGAGGCGTGCAACACCCTCACGGCCATCGGACTGGTGAGCCAGAGCGCCTCCCTCGATCCCGACGTGCACAACGGTGTCTGGGCGCTGAGCGGCAGCTACGGCGCCTTCACCCCGCTGATGTACCTGCCGACGCGGGTGTGGAGCCAGCAGAACCAGGACAGTCCCTTCCGCGTCGGCGTGCTGAACATCCTGGCCGGACACTCCGGCCCCGAGACCGCGGCCGACGCGCGTACCCACTTCGGCATCTTCGCCCCGCAGGTGTGGCGCTTGTTTCCGCGCGGCCAGACGATCTGCCTCAGCTTCTGGGACTACAACGACGTGGCCCCCGGCTACTT
>JAKZWC010000354.1:0-3981 GCA_047515735.1 Spirochaetales bacterium
GTGTTCATCCTGGCCGGCATCTCGGTGCTGTCGTTCATCATCATCCAGCTCCCGCCGGGCGACTTCCTGACCACCTACATCATGCAGCTCTCGGCTACCGGCATGACCGTGCAGCAGGATCTGGTGGATGCGCTCAAGATGCAGTACGGCCTGGACAAGCCGCTCTATGCCCAGTACTGGTTGTGGATCTCAGGCTTCGTGCGCGGCGACATGGGCTGGTCGTTCCAGTGGGGCCAGCCGGTCACCGAGCTGCTCGCCGAACGCGTGCCGCTGACCATGGTGATCTCGCTGTCCACCCTGATCTTCACCTACACGCTGGCGATCCCGATCGGCATCTACTCGGCCGCCCGTCAGTACTCCGTGGGCGACTACCTGTTCACGTTCGCCGGCTTCATCGGGCTGGCCACGCCCAACTTCCTGCTCGCGCTGCTGCTCATGTTCTACTTCTTCAAGTTCTTCGGGCTCAGCGTCGGCGGCCTGTTCTCCACCGAGTTCGCCACCGCGCCATGGAGCCTGGCCAAGGTGCTCGACCTGATCGAGCATCTGTGGGTGGTGATCATCGTGATCGGCACCGGCGGCACCGCCGGCATCATCCGCGTGATGCGCGGCACCCTGCTCGACGAGCTCGGCAAGCAGTACGTCATCACCGCCCGTTCCAAGGGGGTGTCGGAACTGCGCCTGCTGTTCCGCTACCCGGTGCGGGTGGCCATCAATCCGATCATCAGCACGGTGGGCTGGTTGTTGCCGACCATTGTCTCCGGGGCCGCCATCACCGCGGTGGTGCTGTCGCTGCCCACCACCGGCGTGCTGCTGCTGGGCGCCCTGATCAGCCAGGACATGTACCTGGCGGGCAGCATCATCATGGTGCTGAGCGGCCTCACGGTAACGGGGACGCTGATTTCCGATCTGCTGCTGGCGTGGGCCGACCCGCGCATCCGCTTCGAGGCCTGAAGCCGACGTGGCGCAGGGGGACCGGGAGATCGCGGAAGCGCGGGTGAGCGCGGTCACGGTGGCCGCGGCAGGGACCACGGCAGACGCCGCCGGTACCTCCGACGAGCGCTACTATCTGGCGTCGCAGTGGCAGCTCATATGGTCCAAGTTCCGGCGCCACCGGCTGGCCATCGTCGGCGCCGCGGTGCTGGGCTTGTTCTACCTGGGAGCGCTGTTCTGCGAGTTCGTGTCGCCCTACGTGCCGTTGCAGCGCAATGCCGACTTCATCTTCGCGCCGCCGCAACGGGTCCACTTCCACGACGGCTCACGCTTCCACCTGCGTCCGTTCGTCTACGAGTTCCGCCAGGTGCTGAACGAGGAGACGTACCGTTGGGAGTACCACCGCGACCCCAATACGCGCTACCCGGTGCGGCTGTTCCACCGCGGCGACCAGTACCGGTTCTGGCGGCTGTTCCGGACCGACCTGCACCTGTTCGGCGTGGACGCACCCGGCACCATCTATCTGCTGGGCACCGACGAGCTGGGGCGCGACCTGTTGACGCGGGTGCTCTACGCGTCGCGCATCTCGCTGTCGGTCGGCCTCGGCGGGGTGCTGATCAGCTTCCTGCTCGGCTGCCTGCTGGGCGGCATCTCCGGGTTCTACAGCGGCAAGGTGGACACGATCATTCAACGGGTCATCGAGTTCCTGCGCTCGATACCCACTATCCCCCTGTGGATGGGCCTCGCCGCCGCGCTGCCCGCGCACTGGTCGGCGATCAAGGTGTACTTCGGCATCACCCTGGTGCTGTCGATCGTCGGCTGGACCGGACTGGCCCGGGTGGTACGGGGCAAGCTGCTGGAGCTGCGCGGGGAGGACTTCGTGACCGCGGCCCGGGTGGCGGGCGCGCGCGAGCACCGGATCATCACCCGGCACCTGCTGCCGTCGTTCTCCAGCTACCTGATCGTCAACATAACCCTGGACATACCGGGGATGATCCTGGGCGAGACGGCACTGAGCTTCCTCGGACTCGGGCTGCGTCCGCCGGTGGTCAGTTGGGGGGTGCTGCTGAAGGCGGCGCAGAACGTGCGTACCGTGGCGCAACAGCCGTGGCTGCTGATGCCGGCACTGTTCGTGATCGTTGCCGTGATGGCGTTCAACTTCCTGGGCGACGGCCTGCGCGATGCTGCCGACCCCTACAAGTAACGCGGCGTTCTGGAGCCGGCTGGACAGATGCACCGCGTTGACTCGGAATCTCTCACGATGGCGGACATCCACGGCGGCCTCCACCCCGCTGAGGTCCCCGCATACACACCAACCGAGGCAGCGCGGATCATCAGGCGACCGGTATCGACGGTGCGGTCCTGGACCCGCGGTTCGCGCTATACGACCAGCTCGGGCCGGCAGTTCTGGCCTCCCGTTGTGCCTGCTGATCCACCGCACCTGTCGTTTCAGAATCTGGTGGAGTTGTACGTGCTTTCCTCGCTTCGCATATTCCACACGGTGCCGCTCAAGAACGTCCGGAGCGCGATCACTTATCTCCGGGAGGCTGCACGAACCGATCATCCTCTCGCTGACTGTGATCTCCTTACCGACCGCTCGGACCTGTTCGTCGAGAAGGCGGGCGAGTACCTCAACCTCAGCCGAGCCGGCCAACTCGAGACGAAAGAGCAACTACATCGGTGCATGATGCAGGTCGACAGAGGAGCAGACGGGCTCCCCCACAGACTGCGGCTGGCTGACCCGAAGAACAAATTAATCGTGGCGGCGGAAGTAGATCCGGAGATCAGGTTTGGGCAACCACGAATCCCCGGCACCGGCATCCCAACGGCGATCATCTACGAACGCAAGCGCGCCGGTGAAACGGCGGAGCAGCTCGCCGCGGTATACGAAAGGTCTGTGACCGAAGTGAACAGCGCGATCAGTTACGAGGAATCGAGCCGCGCTGCGTGACGCCTCCCACCTTCTATGTGGAAGCTGCCCACGTGATCGGTGAGCACAGCAAATCGGTTCTTGCTCTCGCTCACTACATGCCACCGCCCTTCATCATCTCACTCACTCGCCAGAAACTGGAGTTTACGTGGCTTGGACCGGAGGTGTGGAGGTAAGATCGCGCGCGGACCTGCGGAGCGGACAACAGACCCCGGTTTACCTCTGGCTCAGCGCTGGCGCCGGCGTTCCTCCCGCCGCTTTTCGTAGCCCTCCGCCATGTGGTGGCGGAACGGCAGGATGCGGGCGGGGACCGGCACGCCGCGGAACTCGGCCCGGCACAGGTAGCAGACGGCCATCAGCGGCACGCTCCGGTAGATCAGCAGATCGAGCAGGGCCAGCACCATCAGGCTGACGCCGTAGGTGAACGGCACCAGGACGGCGCCCACCACCACCAGGCCGATGCCGAGCACCTTGGGAAACGCCTTCTGGCGAAAGAAGCGGCGGCAGTCGCAGATCGGACACTGCTCCAGGTGCGCGGCCGCCGCGCCGACCGGGTAGCGGCGCCGGCAGGAGGGGCACTCCAGGCCTTCCCGCTCCGCGCCGCCGGCCAGCGCCGCGTCGCACGAGTCGCACTGAGCGCGTATTTCAAGCATCGTGGGGTGGGGTGGGCTGCGCTACAGCACCGCCCCGTAGCGGAGCAGGAAGAAGCGGTAGGAGAAGTCGCCGATGATGGCGGCCACCACCACCACGTAGAGGATGCCGGTGGCGGCCTGGGTGGACTTGGCGGCCAGCGTGCGCTGCACCAGCCAGTTGGCGGCCAGCGGAAACAGGGTGCCGAAGAACACCGCCACCGCCACCAGCAAGCCGTCCAGCGTACCGACGAAGGCGTACAGCGGCAGCGGCAGTCCCTGGTAGGGCAGGCTCTGGGTGGCGAAGGCCACGGCATCCCAGACCAGCCGCAGCGCCAGCAGCACGCTGTACACGGCCACCGCCCGCGCCAGGATGGCGATCGGCAGGCGGGCGACGCTCAGGTACCAGTGGCCGAGCACCATGGTGTACAGCGCCATGCCCAGGGTCAGGCCGCCGAGCAGGGTGACCGCCGCCGCCCCGAGCGGCGCCGC
>JAKZWC010000355.1:0-5664 GCA_047515735.1 Spirochaetales bacterium
GACAGATACCGATCTGCGCAATCCCGGTCGATGGCGAGGTGCGTGACCAACTTGCGGATGTGGAACGCCTGCACCATGAGCCGTCATCGCCCCACGTCTTCCGAGCGGCAGCGACCGGTACGTCTTTCCTTTATAGCGGACCCAGTAATGGTGCAGTTTCTCTTCGACCGCATGGTCCGGGGTACACTCCGCCAGCATGGCCCATACGGTGCGTAGCGCTATCTCGCGGAGTATCCGGCTCAGGCAGCCGTGGCAAGCTCAGGGGCGTCGTCGATCAGGTTATCGGCGGGTGTCATTTCCGATTTCACTGTAACGGTCAACGTAGGTGTCATAGCCGCGGGCTTCACGGGCAACTGCTGCATCTGTGTCCAGTCGAGCCGGCTCGTGCGGATGTCCTCCACCGCCGCCGCCCAACCTTCGAACGCCGCTTCGTCGCGTTCCGCCAGCAGCCGGGCAGCTTCCGCCTGGAACGCGGCAAAGTCGCCGACTGAAGACGCGATGTCCGCGAGGACACCGACGAACGCTTTGCGGTACGCCGCGCACGCTTCCCAAACGTCGGTCCCACCAGCCGCGATGCCTCCCGGCTGAACTCCGCTCAGCCAGATCCCGTCATCCTCCTGAATGCCGAGAACGCGACTGACCACGGATACGGAAGCGATATATCGGTGGCCGAATACGTTGCCCCGATACGTGAAAATCAGTGGCCACGCACTTGTCTGCCGGGTCTCGACCGCCACTTCCCACCTCTCTTCACGAGATTGACCGACCATCGTTGCCGGAGACAACCAGCACAGGGGAGGGGACAACCGTATGGTTCGGCGTGGGCGGCGAGCCGCCGGTTGCCCCAACGGCTGGCGTCGATGGACGCTTCGATCTGACCCCGTATACTACCGTCTCGTGAGTAAACGGGTGTTGGCAGAATCGCAGGTGGCGGCGTTTCGGCGCGACGGGTTCGTGGTGGTCAAGGGGCTGATAGGCGCAGCGCAGGTGCGAGAAATGCTGGCGGACTACGACAAGGTGCTGCGCGGCGAGATCGAGGTGCCGGCGTTCGGCGACCGGCGGGTCAAGGGGTCGATGGTGCAGCTCGCCAATCCGTCGCAGCACCTGCCGCACTGGCGCGATCACGCCTACTTCCGGCGCGCGCTGGCGGCGGCCAGGTCACTCATCGGGCCGGACGCGGCGTACCAGTACGATCAGCTCATCATGAAGCCGGCGCACTATCCGGCCGAGACCGACTGGCACCAGGACGCCGGCTACTGGCAGGACCGCAACGGCTCCGACCGAGCCGTGACCTGCTGGCTGGCGCTTACGCCCGCCTGGCAGAAGAACGGCGGGATGCAGTTCATTCCCGGCAGCCATCTCGGCCCGATCCAGGAGCATTTTTCGATTGCAGAGCGTTCCGAGATCAACGGCGCCCTGGCAACTACCACCGACAGCGGGAAGGCCGTGGCGGTAAACCTGGAGCCGGGGGATGCAACCTTCCACCACTGCCGCACGCTGCACTACGCCGGCGGCAACGCCACCGACACGCCGCGCTACGGAGTGATCACTCACTTCTGGTCGAGCGCCGAGTCGTAACCGCCGGCTACGCGCGCGGGGCGTTGCGCAGGCGGGCGTAGATGTTGCCGACCCGGTAGACCGTCTCGGCCGGAGCGAACCAGCCGCGACAGTGCACCGCCTCGGGGGTCACGTCGTAGTGGTAGTGGCCGCCCAGACCGGGGTCGGTGGGGTGGTAGCAGTGAGTGTGCTCTCCCGACGGACGCAGGTCCAGGGCGCCGCCGGTGGGGTCGCCGGTCCACAGCACGGAGAAGCACAGCAGCCCGGGGCCGACCGGCTCGTAGAAGCGCAGGAACTCGCTGACGACCTCCTCACGTTGGATGTCGTAGTAAAGGTGGTCGATACAGTCATAGTCCGGCATCACGTGGCAGCGGATCTGGCCGGCGAGGAGCTGGAACACGCCGCCCAGCGCGATCGGGCCGGCGCCGGCGGCCGCCAGCGGCGCCAGGGCCGCGCGCAGGGCCTGCGGCAGGGAGCCCTCGGCGCCGGTCCGGTGGCTCACCTCGATCTCCAGCACCGGCCCCGGTGCGCCGTCGCTGATGAACAGGTTGGCGAGCCCGGCGAACAGTGCGCCGCGGTAGGGCTCCACCACGCAGCTCCCGTCCGGGGCGACGCGTGCCACCCGCGAGGCGTCCTGCCCGCGCGTATCCAGATTTGCAATCACCTCGCCGCAGTGCCCGTCGAGGGCCGCGGGGCAGGCCATGCCGGCGCCGAGCATGCGGCCGCCATCCCGGCCGATGCAGCGCTGCAGCTCCGGCACCGCGAAGCGGACCTCGCGGTAGCGCGGGTTGTGGGCGTAGGGCTCGCCGCCCACGTCGACGATACAGGGCGTCCCGCCGAGGCCCGGCCAGGCGCAACCAATGGCGCGCAAGTCGGGGCACCGCGTCACCTCCACCCGAACGTCGCGGTAGTTGGCGCGCAGGCCGGTGGCGAGGGCGTCGCGCATTGCGGCCAGGGGCGGCGGGGCCAGCGGCGCGCTCGCGGTGTCGAGATGCTCCTGCAAGTGGACGCTCATCCGCGAACGATCAGCGCGCCAGGTAGTGAGACTCGATGCCCTTCACCAGCGCCACCAGCGTGGCGTTGATCGGGGTCTCGATCCCATAGCGCTCCCCGCGGGCCACCACGGCGCCGTTGATGACGTCGATCTCGGTCGGGCGGCGATTGAGGATGTCGACGCACAGGCTCGACTTGTTGCCACCGGTGCCGCCCGGACCGGTGACCAGGTCGAGCACTTCGCGGCTCTCCTCATGGCTCATCGGCACGCCATCGGCCTGCGCCACCGGTACCGCCTCCGCCACCGCGCCGTAGCACATGCGGCGCAGCCACGGGATGGCGATCGCCGCGCCGATGGTGAGGTTGGTGATGCCCGACATGGCGCTGACGCCGACGTTGACCATCAGCTTCTTCCAGATGTCGTGGCGGATGTGGCGACTGGGAGTGGTCTCCAGCCCATGCTCGCTGAACACGCGGGCGATGGCGGTGGCGCGTTCGCTCACGCCGCCCTCCATCTGCCCGATCTGGCTGGGCAGGTCGGCGTAGCTGCGGATGCAGCCGGGCCCCTCGATGCTGGCACCCTGGGCTGTGACGCCACCGAGCACGCGCTCGGCGCCGATCACCTCGGCGATCATCTCCTCGTTGCCAAGGCCGTTCTGGAAGCTGATGGCCACCGAGTCGCCGTGGAACAGGCCGGCGTCCAGGGCGTTCCGCACAGCCGCCGTGGTGCTGGCGGCCTTGCACTGCACCAGTACTACGTCAGCGGCGCCGCAGGATGCCGGGTCGGTGGTTGCGGTCACCTTCACCCGGTGCTCGCCGCGGTGACCGACGACGCGCAGACCGCCGCCGTTGATGGCGTCGACATGCTCGCGCCAGATGTCGATCAGGGTTATGTCCAGGCCGCCCTCCGCGAGCTGGCTGCCGAACAGGGATCCCATCGCGCCGGCGCCGAGGACCGCCACTTTCGGTTTCATGGGCTGATCTTACGGCGCCCGCGGAAGGGAAGGCTATCCGGTGTTCACTTCAGGCGAGCCCGGTCCACGCTGCACTCTGTTCCCACAGCGCGGCGGCCAGCTCGCGATCATGGGCCTGCTCCATCGGTTCGGATTCCGTCCTTACTCGGAAGTAGCGTCCCGAGACCCGGTCCTGCGGCGGTCGCTCAACCAGGCCCACCACCACCTCACCGCCGACTTGCGGCTTGCGCAGGAACAGCTTCACCAATCCCAACAGCAACCCGACGGCGCCGGGATTCTGGTTCCAGATGCGGGTTGCCAATGCCCCGGGGTGCAGCGCATTGACGGTGATCCCCGTGCCCTCCCACCGGCGCACCGCCTCGACCGTGAACAGCACGTTGGCCAGCTTGGAGTCGGCGTAGGCCCGAAGTCCTCCCTTCCACGCCTGCCCGCGGACGATCTCCTCCAGCGGGGCGCGCCGCAGATCGGCCCTGCGATGCACCTCGGAGGTGACGTTTACGATCTGTGCGCCGTCCTGCAGCCGCTCCAGCAGCAGATGGGTCAACAGAAAGTGGCCCAGGTGATTGGTAGCGAGGGTGCGTTCGAAGCCGTCTTGCGTGAGTTCCAACCGGTTGCGCCACGCACCGGCGTTGTTCACCAGGATGTCGATCCGCGCCGGCCGCGCCTGCAGACGCCCGCCAAGTTCGCGTACCGAACCCAACGAAGCGAGATCGGCGATCTCCAGCGCCGCGGCCGCGCCCGGATGGGCGGCGCTGACCTCCGCCAACGCACGCTCGCCGCGCTGCCGGTCCCGGCACACCAGCGTCACCGCGGCTCCGGCCGCCAGCAGCAACTCGGTGACCGAGCGGCCGACCCCGGAGTTGGCTCCGGTGACGACCGCGGTCCTGCCGGTCAGGACGGCCGCGGTCACTGCGCCTGCCGGCCCGGCGGGACAGTCGCGCTGCGGCTACTCGTTGTGCACCGCGTCCAGCGCCACCGGAGCCCCGCGCTTGCCCAGCTCGCGCTTGCGGCTGCGCATCGCCTTGTGCGCCTCGGGGGAGCCGTCGTGGAAGCTGCCGAACCACCTGTCCAGGGGCACCCCTTCGTTGCCGTAGTTGCAGTCGAAGTAGCGGTGATGCAGGTAGTGGAAGTAACCGCCGTTGCCCATCGCGTGCTTGTCGTTGATCTCGAACTTGTAGAATCCTGCGTGTCCGGCGGCCGGACTGAGCCCGGTGTGCACCAGATGGAAGATGGCGTGCAGCGGATGCGAGGGAATGATCCAGTGCAGCAGCACCCCGGAGAAGTAGAGGAGGTGCTCGACCGGATGCATCGACAGCCCCGACCGCGGCCCGATGTTCACATTCTTGTGGTGCAGGTAGTGCGCGGCCTTGTACAGCGGCTTCCAGTGGGTGAGGCGATGGGTCCAGTAGAAGTGCGCCTGCCGCAGCAGCAGGATGAACACCAGCATGAATACGCAGTAGACGGGATGCTTGGCCCAGTCCACGTAAGGAATTATCCCGTTGGAGTAGGCCCACAACGTCACGGCTTCGTAAGCCGTCCAGATGGTGACGCCGCTGGCGAAGTTCCAGAACATGTTGTCGCGGGTCTGGTTGCCGAACAGGAACGCCCTGCTGTCGGACATCAGCCAGCGCGGGTTGAATTTGTAGCGCTCGCTCTGGGCGCGCTGTACGTACAGCCGCAGGTGCAGGCCGCCCGCGATCACCAGCAGGAGCGCGGCGTTGCGCAGATAGATCTCCGCGATCCAGCCCACCGCGAAGGTGCTCGTGCGCGACAGGTCGGGGGTGAAAAACAGCCATGCCAGGACCGCAATTCCGATGTAGATTGCGTTCTTGGGCCACAGCAAGCCTTCGTGTCCGAACAGCATCTTCAGGATCGGAACGAGCTTGAGCGGCCAAGTAAACAGCGGCGAAGGCTTGGGAAGCGACTCCGGCTGCCACTCTCCGCGTGCTTTAGGGCCCCGTACCGCTTGCCCCGTGAGGTCGGCTTCGGCCATGTCCAACAGTCCTCCCGCGCGCCAGTGGTTGGTATGGCTGAAGTTTAGCCAAGATCCTCATTTGTGACAACACAGCGCTGTGCCGTGTCTGCGTGTCTGCCCGCGGGTGGTCCTGACTCTCGACAGTTCTCGTGGACCGGTATAGGT
>JAKZWC010000356.1:0-4128 GCA_047515735.1 Spirochaetales bacterium
GTGCAGCAGGGGGAAGAGGTCGCAGCCGTCGAGGGTGTCCGGCGCCTCCACCCC
Organism: Spirochaetales bacterium; assembly: GCA_047515735.1. Taxonomy (GTDB): domain Bacteria; phylum Spirochaetota; class Spirochaetia; order SZUA-6; family Bin103; genus Bin103. The sequence continues at coordinate 55 of JAKZWC010000356.1, forward strand.
CGCCAGTCGGCACAGGGTAGGGAACAGGTCGACGCTCTCCACCAGCTCTTCCACCGTCACACCGGCGGCCAGCTCTCCCGCAGGCCAACTCCAGATGAACGGCATCCGGGTGATGGCGTCGTAACTGATCCCGGGCGCCTTCTCCAAGAACCCGTGCTCCAGGGCGAAGTCGCCGTGATCGCTGCAGTAGACCACGATGGTGTTGTCGGCGCGGCCCAGCTCCTGCAACCGCTGCAGCGCCAGCCCCACCAGGTGGTCGACCTGGGAGATGCAGCCGTAGTAGCCCTGCAGCTTGCGCCGGCGCCCCGCCTGGTAGGTGCGGGGCGCGAACACCCAGTCGTAGTTGTGGTGGCGCTCCAGCAGGCGCTGCTGGTGCGGCGGCTTGCTGGCGAGATCCTCGTCGGCGCTTGGCGGCAGCTCCAGCTCCACTCCGTCGTAGAGCTCCCAGAACGGACGCGCGGGGAGGTAGTTCTGGTGGGGGTGGAGCGGATCCAGTTGATACAGGAACGGCTGCTCGGCCGGCAGGTCGGCGAGAAAGTCGAACAGGCTTCTCAGACAATAACCCTCGTGGGTGTCCTCGAAGGCGAGCTCCGAGGCACAGGCATCGAGGATCTGGCTGCGCCCGCGATACGCCTCGTCGTCGCGCAACTGCAGCAGCCCCTTCGCCTTGAGGTAGCGGTCGTAGGGCGTGTCGCCCGGGCGGCTCTCGTCGTGCAGGTCGCGGTACTGGTCGCAGTGCGGCTGCAGCCAGGACGCGGCGACGTGCACGTGACCCACGATGCCGGTCCGGTAGCCAGCGGCGCGGAATACCGAGAACAGCGACGGCAGCCCGGCCGGAACCCGTTCGTTGCCGGTCAGCCCGAACACGCCGTGGTTGTGCGCATACTGGCCGCTCAGGTAGCACATGCGGCTGGGGGTGCAGATCGGGTTCTGCACGAAGGCGCGGGTGAAGTTCACGCCGCGGCGCGCCAGCGCATCCAGGTGCGGGGTGCGCACTTGGCGGTGGCCGTTCACTCCGAGGCAGCGGGCATTGTGCTGGTCGCTCTTGATGATGAGGACGTCGGGGCGCGGCATGGCGGGCGCGCGTCGTCAGGTGCGGTTGCGCCGGAACTGGCGCGCGGCCATGCCCTGGGTCATGCGCAGGAACGGCTGGCCGGAGGGGTGCAGCCCGGGCACCTCGCCGGGCGGAAACAGGACGATGTCTTCCCGACTCACCCGGTAGCTGCGGATGTGTGCCCGCGGCGCGTCGTCGTGGCAGTAGTCGACCACGTACAGGTCGCCGTTGGGCAGCTCCACCCAACCCGAGTAGCCGCAGTCCCGGTGCACGCTGCGGTCCTGGTCGAGGATGATGGTGCAGCCGGGGTAGTACTCGCGCATGTACCACGGCTGCGAGGGATCGTGGACGCCTGCCCGATCCTCGGGCAGCGGCAGCCGCGGCACGGTCGGTTGCATGTCCTCGAGCAACGCCCCCTGCTGGGTCATCAGGTGCAACGCCAGCATCCCGTTGGGCAGGCCGATGCGGTAGGTCCAGCACACCTCGCCGGAAGACAGCAGGCCGACCTTGGGACGTCCCTCCAGGCCGATCATCTGGGTCGCGAACGGCCCCGACCAGGTACGGCCCCGATCCTGCGACAGCACCTTGTAGCCCTGGCCCAGGCTGTCGGCACGCAGAATGCCGAGGATGGTGCCCTCGTCCAGCTCCACGAAGCAGCCCTCGCCGAAGCCGAGCCAGCGCCGGTAGCCCGGCATGATGCGCTGCTCGGCGGCGGGAAGCGCCGGGATCGCCGCCGGCTCCGACCAACTGGCTCCCTGATCCTCCGAGAAGTAGACGAACTGCGTCTCGAAGCGCAGGTCGCCGACGCTGCCGGTTTCGCGGGCCAGGCCGAGGATCAGGCCGCCGTCGCGCAACTCGGCCAGTGACGGCACCAGGGCGTCGTGCACGCCGGGGTCTTCAGGTCCTTGCCACGTCACGCCCGAGTCGAAGCTGCGGTAGAACAGGTTCACCCAGCGATGCTCACCCTGCGGCACACCGATGCGGTAGTCCACCACCAGCAGGAGCTGTCCGTCGTGCAGGCGCAGCAGGCGCGGGCAGTTCATCGACGCCCCGACGCGCTGCGCATCGCTGATCCGCGCCCGCGTCTCCTCGTAGCCGGCGACCGCCTCCTCGCTGAGCCACGAGCGCGCCTCCGCGAACAGCTTGGGGCTCACCACGCACTCGTCGATGATCTGCCGTCGCAGCCAACTCTGGCCGCCGTCGAGGCTGCGGCGGCAGACCAAGCGCGAGAACGGAAAGGGCGCATGGAACATGCACTCCCGGTACACGCACACCAGCGTCCCGTCGTCGCACAGCGCCAGATCCGGAAAGCACTCGTACAGATCGTCGTTGCGGGAAACGATTGAGCGAACCATACGCTGAAGCTCAGTATGGACGCCACGCTACCGGCCGTCAAACAGCGCGAGTCTGGCTCGATCCCGACACACTGAGTGGTGCGGGCACCAAGTGTGTGCGGGTTCAGATTCGCCGGAACAGACTCTCTACCGCAACCTCGAAGCCGGGCAACAAGGATGATCGAGCGCCGCCGCCGGCAACCCACTTACCCAGTAGCTCGTACCTATGCCCTTTCAGAACGAAGACCTCCACCGTGCGGGCTTCGGGATCCGTAATTCAATACTCCGTAATCCCCGCGCGAGCATACTCTCGGGTCTTTTCCGTGCGTTCGGTAGGCTTGGTGCTGGGCGACGTTACCTCCATCACCAGATCGGGTGGTCCGAAGAACTGTTCCGCGATCCGGTCTGCATGCCTTCCACTCATGAAGGGGACGTCCGGCCGCGGACCTTGTCGGCCCAGAGGCGAACCGGCAGGGGGGAGACGTATACCTCACCCAAGTCCTTCTCATCTACGAAGGCACGGAGCTGAACGTAGAACTCCTGGAGCGCAGCCTGGTGACTTCGTGTCACATGGGGTGGCATGATGAATCGTCCTCCGGATAGCTCCATGAAGCGGTTGGTGTCGGGCAGTGAAAAGAAATCCGACTCACTCCATTGACCCTGTGGAGGAGATTAACTCCGCTACCTCGGTTGCGAGGCGTGATTCGCTGCTTGCCGGTGCTGAGGCCATAGTTGTCGAGAGGGGGCTGTCGCCACCCCTTCCCATGTGGACGCCATGATTGCCTTATAAGGCCATGAGCGCAACGGAGTGCTGAGCGGGGTATTCCCGAACAGCACCCCTGCTGTCCGCTACTCGAAGTACCAGGTGTCGTAGCGGCCGCGGTCGCCGCGCCACCACCCCACCGGGTTCATCGGCACGTTCCTGGTACGTGCGGAAACGGCACGGAGTTGCCCCGGGACGCGGATGGTGCCGATGGTCCACAGGTTGTCGGCGGCTAGGTCCAACACCTTGGAGAACAGCCGGTGCTGCTCGTCGGGATCCAGCTCCTTCTGAAACCGGTTGAAGTAGTCGATTGCCTCGACCATCTCCGCCACCGGCTCTTCACCGCCGCTCCCGCCGCTGAGGTACGAGCGGAACCAGGGAGGCGCATAGAACTGGGTGTATCGCACCGGCACGAAGTTCGCCGCCTCGCCGGAGAGGTACACCCCTTAATTGGTCCCCAACGAGTTGCCGATCACCGCGTCGTGCTCGTTCAGGTCACGGGTCTTGGTCCGCAGCGCCGCGATGTCCATCGAAGGTTGCGCTTATCCCGACCGCTTTCAGGGAGTCGACGGTGAGCTCGGCGATCTTGATCGTGTGTCCCCATGCGGAGGTGACCAGGATGACGATGTGCACCGGCTGGCCGTCGGGGCGCAGCCGGAACCCCTCCGCGTCGCGCTTGCTCAGGCCCATCTCGTCGAGCAGTTGGTTGGCGCGCTCCGGTTCGTATTCCAGGTGCTGGAACGGCAGTGGCTGGACTCGGGCGGCAGCGAGGGGATCGAACCGCCCGTCGACGTCAAGCGCGCGTTCGAGGCGGCGATGGCGTGGATGATGGAGCCGCAGGGCAGCGACCGGTACCACCAGCTCGCCAACGAGATGATCCGGCTGAACGTCGACAATCTGCGCTTCTTCGGCACCGTCAGCAG
>JAKZWC010000357.1:0-5388 GCA_047515735.1 Spirochaetales bacterium
GCCGGGCCGGTAGCGGTCGCGCAGCAAATGCTCGCGCAGTTCGCGCGCGGCCTGAATCTTGTCTGCCATGTTGTCGCTGGCCATATGGCCATCCTATGCAAAGCGGCCTTCGGGCGCCATGCCCGTCAAGGCCGCGAGCCAGCCGCCGGGCGGGCGTGGCGCCAAATTCCAGCCGCGGTGCGGCACCGCTGGCGCGGCGTCGGTCTGTGGTTACCGCAGCAGGTCGGCCGGGTGGCGCCGGTGCCAGGTCGTGAGCTCCTGATAGGCGGATGCGACCGCGAGGATGGCGTGCTCGTCGTAGGCCCGGCCCACGAACTGAATGCCGGTCGGCGGCCCTTCGTCCGAGAAACCGCTGGGGACGGAGATCGCCGGCAGGCCGGCGCAGTTGCCGGCGGCGCTGATCGGACAGCGCGCACGCTTTTTCCCGCCCCGAGACCGTGTCCTGCCCCGGGACCAGGACACGTCGAGGGCGGATGCGACGGCGGGTCGCGACGGCGCCACCAGTGCGTCGTAGCGTGCCAGGAGGCGGTCCAGATCGCGTGCCAGCAGCCGGCGGATGCGCTGTGCGCGCAGGTAGTCGGCCGCCAGCGTGGCGCCGCGTGCGTGGATCCCGTAGCGGTCCTCGGGTGCGGTCATCTCCGCCGACCTGCCGCTGCGCGCCAGCTCGGCAAAGATCGATGCCGACTCGCTCAACATGATGGCGGAGATCACCGCTTCGTAGGGATAGTCAGGCAGAGTCACCGGCTCGATATCGGCGATCTCCCCCAGCACCGCGAGGGCGGCGGCGAAGTTGTCGCGCACCGCCGGCTCGGCGTCGTCCGTGGCGCCTTCGGGCCACGCCAGGCGGAAGCGGCGTTCGGGAGCGGCGGGGGAGTAGGAGAACGTGCGCCGGGTGGTGGTGGGGTCAGCGGCATCGAAGCCGGCGATGGCCTCCAGCACGAGACCGCAGTCGTCGGCGGTCAGGGCCATCGGCCCCGGCTTGTCGAGGCTCCAGGCCAGGGGCATGCCGCCGCGGCGGCTCACCCGTCCGTAGCTGGGCCGCAGGCCGGCGATACCGCAGTTGGCCGCCGGGCTGATGATGGAGCCGTTGGTCTCGGTGCCGATGGCGAACGGCACCAGGCCGGCGGCCACGGCGGAACCGGAGCCGCTGGAGGAACCGCCCGACCACGTGCTTTCGTCCCAGGGATTGATGCCGGGGCCGGTGAAGCTGGCATTGGGCTGCCGGTATCCCAGGCCGCCGGCGAGCTCCACCATGGCCAGCTTGGCCACCAGCACCGCGCCCGCCTGCTCCAGGCGGCGCACCACGGTGGCGTCGTAGTCGAACACCTGGCGGCGAAACGGCGCGGCGCCCCACGAAGTGGGTATGCCGGCGGTGGCGAACAGATCCTTGAGCCCGTAGGGGATGCCGTGCAACGGGCCGCGCCAGGTGCCGGCGGCCAGTTCCTGCTCCGCTCGCCGCGCCTGGGTCAGAGCAAGCTCGGGCGTCAGGGTGACGACGGCGTTGTAACGCGGTCCCAGGGTGCGCAGCCGGTCGAGAAAGGTCTCGGCCAGCGCCACCGGCGACACTTGGCGCATACGTACCGACTCGGCAAGCTGCCGCAGCGGGCGAAAGATCACCTCCGCGGGCGGATGTCGGTCACTCGTCACTGCGATAAGGGGTAAACAGGGGCAGAGGTTCGTCGGTATGGTCCAGCGGTACCTCGGCGAGAGCCTGGGACACCTCGACCACCTCGGTGCCGATCTGCCGCCGCACCTCTTCCCACTGCTCGGCGCTGAGCTGATCGCCGTACCAGTGCCGCAGCATGGCCAGCCGCAACTCGACCTCGTGGCTCTGGTCCGGGGATTCAGTCACGGCCGCCTGGCCCTCTCGCATTCTCGGCCGCGGCCACCAGGATCTTCGCGGCGGCGCCGGCCCCCAGGGTAAGGGCGCCGCGCCCGAGAATGGTGATCGCTACTGCATCGGCCTGCTGGTCGTGGCGTTCCACCACCAGCTCGGCGCCGGGTACCAGCCCGGCGCGTTCGGCGAACTGTAGGAACCGGGCATCCTGGTCGATCACCCGCACGATGCGCAGGCAGTCGCCGGTAGCCCGCTGCGCCAGCGGCTCGAAGCGGGTGTCGTCGATTTCGCCACGGTCGGTGGGGATCGGATCGCCGTGTGGGTCGACCCGCGGCCGCCCCATCAGCTCGTCGATCTTCTCCAGCACCTTGTCGCTGATGGCGTGCTCCAGCAGCTCCGCCTCGCTGTGCACTTCAGACCAGTCGAGCTTGAGCACTTCCACCAGGAACGCCTCCACCAGGCGGTGGCGCCGCAGCACGTTGAGTGCAAGCTGCTCCCCCTCGGGTGTGAGGCGGCTGCCGCCGCGTGGCTCGTAGTCGATCAGGCCGGAGCGCGCGAGGCTCTTGACCATGGAGGTGGCGGTGCCGGGAGACACGCCCACGCCGTCCGCCAGCCGCTTCATGGGCACCCTCTCGCGTGAGTCCTTCTGCGCCTCCAGGTAGATCTGCTTGATATAGTTCTCGACCGTGCTGCTGTGAGCGGATACTGATGAGGCCCTGATGGGGTGCGACTCCAGTGGGCAACAATGTGCGGCCTCGGCGGCGCTGTCAAGGCGCTGAGCGTTGCGTTACGGCTTGGCCCGCTATGAGCCTCGCGGCGCGGCTGGCGCCGGTTTACTACCGCGGTGCGGCCGCGCAGATCGAACACGGGAGGCGCCCGGCTGTGTCAGATCACGTTCTGGGCGGCGGTGAACAGCGGCCGCATCTGTTGTCGCTGCACCGCGTCGCCGGCTGCCGCCGCGTGGTCGTCGGCGGCGGCGGCAAAGCGCGCCGCGGCGTCGAGGATGCGCGGCAGCAGGGTCATGTCGCCGGCGGTGTTCAGGAACACCCCCTCGTGCGCCAGCACCCAATGCACGGGGGCGTCGATGTCCGGCTGACGGGCCAGCGGCTCGTACCAGGTGGGATGCGGGCGCTCGCTGCCGGTCCAGCGCCGCCGGGCGATCGCCTTGATGGTCTGCACCGCCACTCCCCGCTGCCGGCACAGCTCGCGCAGCTCGCTGAAGTCGGCGGCGTACTCGGGGATCTGTAACATCGGATAGTTGAGCGGCAGGAGGACGGCGTCGAACGGATGGCGCTGCAGTGCGTCGAGGTGCATCCGCGCCACGGTGACGCCATGTCCCGTCACACCGATATAGCGTGCCAGCCCCTCCTCGCGCGCCCGGATGAGCGCCTCCAGGGCGCCGCCGCGGCCGAGCGCCTGTTCCCATTCGTCCGGCTCGGTAAGGCCGTGCAGTTGAATCAGGTCGACCCGGTCCACCTGCAGGCGCTGCAAGGAGCGCTCCAACTGCCCACGGGCGCCGGAGGCGCTGCGCTCGCCGGTCTTGGTAGCCAGGAAGAAGCGATCGCGATGGCGGCGCATCCAGGGACCGATGCGCAGCTCCGAATCGCCGTAGCCGGCGGCGGTGTCGATATGGTTGATACCGAATTTCAGCAGCACCTCCAGGGTGCGGTCGGCCTCTTCCTGCGACGCTCGGGACAGGGCGGTGCCGCCGAAGATGCAGCGCGTACTGTGGTGGCCGGTGCTGCCGAATGGAATGGTGGTGATCATCATGTGTCCTCCGGTTGCTCCGCAACCTCGTCGATGCGGCGCAGCACGTTGCTCAGCTCCAGCGCCGACAGGGCGGCGCTCCAGCCGAGGTTGCCCTGCTTGGTGCCGGCGCGTTCGATCGCCTGCTCGATACTGGAGGCGGTGATAATGCCGAAGGTCATCGGTACGTCGGTGGCCGCGGTCTCGCGCGCGATCCCGGCGGCGGCGTTGCCGGCCACGTACTCGTGGTGGTCGGTGGCGCCTTCGATGACCGCGCCCAGGCATATCACCGCGTTGCAACGCAACCGCATGGCGACGCGCCGTGCGGTGAGCGGGATCTCGAACGCGCCCGGCACCCACACCACCGTGATGTCCTCCGGGGCCACGCCGTGACGCCGCAGGCAGTCATCCGCCCCCTCCACCAGCCGGCGGGTGATCAGCTCGTTGAAGCGGCTGGCCACGAGCACGAAGCGGCGCCCGGCGCCCTCGTAGGTGCCCTCGATCAGTTGCATGACGCCGTCACCTCCGCGACCTGCTCCACGCTGACCACCGGCAGGCGATGGGTCCGGGCCAACTCCTGCAGCTCGGCAGCGCCGGCCATGCTGCCGTCGGCGGCCATGATTTCGCAGATCACCGCCACCGGCCGGCGGCGGGCCAACCGCATCAACTCGATGGCTGCCTCGGTGTGACCGGGACGCGTCTGCACCCCGCCCGGGTCGCCGACGATCGGAAAGATGTGACCGGGCCGGGCAAACTCCTGCGCCGTGGCGGCGGGATCGGCGAGGGCCACTATGGTGGCGGAGCGGGCGCCGGCCGAGATGCCGGTGGTGGTGCCGTAACGGTAATCGACCGACACGGTGAAGGCGGTGCCGTGCAGGGCGCTGTTTTCGGATGCCATGGGCGCCAGGTCGAGCGCGGCGGCGCGCTCGGCGGTGAGCGGAACGCAGACCAGGCCGCGGCCGTGGGTGACCATGAAGTTCACCGCGGCGGGGGTAGCGTGTTGCGCGGCGATCACCAGGTCGCCCTCGTTCTCCCGCGCCGCGTGGTCGGTGACGATGATCATGCCTCCGGCGGCCAGTTCCGCGCTGGCCGCCGCCACGCCGCCGGAGACGGCGGAGGGGTCGGCCGGCGCCCGCGGCGCAGCGGAGCCGGGCACCGGTGCAGCGGGTGTCTGCAGCGATTCGAGGTACTTGGCGATCATATCAACCTCCAGATTCACTGCTGCGCCCGGCTTGCGGTCGCGCAGCGCGGTATGGTTTGCGGTGTAGGGAATGATAGAGAACGTGACCCGGTTGCCGGCGAGCGCAGCGACGGTGAGGCTGACGCCATTGACGGCCAGCGATCCTTCCAGTGCCACGTAGCGGCGCAAGTGCTCCGGGATGTCGATCGCGAAGCGCCACGTGCCGCCGGCGCCGTCGTCGGCAGTCTGCGTGGAGAACGGCGACCACGCGCGCACGGTGCCGGTGTCGTTCACGTGGCCCTGCACGAAGTGGCCGTTCAGACGACTGCCCACGGCCAACGCCCGCTCCAGATTGACCCGGTCTCCCACCCGCGTGGCGCCCAGCGTGGTCTTGCGCAGGGTGGCGCCGCCCGCTTCCACGACGAACCCGTCCTCGCGGCGGCACACCACGGTCTGGCATACGCCGTCAACGGCGACCGACGCGCCGGGGGCCAAGTCATCCAGAACCAGGGAACAGCCGATGGTCAGGCGCACGCCACCGGTCACGTCGGCGCGGGCGAGGATGGTGCCGACTTCCTCGACAATGCCGGAAAACATCGTCACCCGCCCTTACCCGACCCGACCC
>JAKZWC010000358.1:0-3438 GCA_047515735.1 Spirochaetales bacterium
GCGCGCGATCAGGCGAAAGACCGGCCTGCTCCGAACCTGGATTAACAGTGTACTGCTTCGATACCGACATCCTGTCGGCGGTTCTGCGCCGCGATCCGCCGCTGCGGCTGATCCGCCGGCTCGCCGTGACGCCGCCGGCGCAGCAGTTCACCACCTCCATCACCTATGGCGAGATGATCTACGGCGCCGCCAAGCGAGGGTCCGCGGCCCTTGCGGACCGCATTCGCGCCCTGCTTCACCATGCGGTCACGATAGTGCCGTTCGACGCCGCGGCAGCCGAGCGCTACGGTCACCTCCGGGCGGGGCTGGACGCGGACGGCATGCCACTGGCGGAACCCGACCTGCGCATCGCCGCGATCGCACTGAGCCGTTCCCTGACCCTGGTGACGGCCAACACCCGCCACTTCGACCGCATCACCGGCCTCAATCTCGAAAACTGGCTGGCGCGCGAATAATCCTTCTGATCGAATAGATGTATTCATATGTACTCTTTGTGTTTGAGAAATAGTGGAGTTTTCGATGCTTGTTACACCATTACATATATGCTAATCTTCGCGCATGCGACGCACATCCCTCGAAATCGACGAACATCAACTTGCTCAGGCTCAGCGGGCACTCGGCACCTCGGGGGTCAAGGACACCATCGAACTGGCGCTGAATGAGGCCATCCGTGCAGCTCTCCGTCGGAGGTTGGCTGCTCGGATACGATCCGGTGACGGGATCGACCGCGGTGATCACGTGCTTGAAGCAAGCCGAAGCTGGCACCGATGAGGTTGTACTTGGCCGACACCAGCGCTTGGCACCGCGCTACGAAACCCAAGATCGCGGTCGCGTGGGAAGAGCGGTTGATCGCGGACACCCTCGCGACCTGTGCCAAGTCCGGCTCGAACTTCTCTATTCAGCTCGCAGCGCCGACAACTACGAGGAACTCAGTGCAGAATTGCTTGCGCTCCATCAACTCCCCTGCACGGCGGAGCACTTCGAGCGTGCACTCGAAGTCCAACACCAGCTTGCCGGGCGTGGCGGCCTGCACCACCGCAGCGTGAAGATAGCCGATCTGATAATCGCGGCGTGTGCCGAGACGGCGGGCGCAACGCTGTGGCACTACGACGAAGACTTCGACCGCATCGCCGAGGTCACCGGCCAGTCCGCGGTGTGGATCGCGCGGCGTGGCTCGCTATGAGAACTGTGGCAGGGTCGATTCACTCGATCACAGGAGCGCAGGCGAGCGCAAGTGGGACAGATTTCTGGACTTGACCTGACAACGACGGAAGGGCTGCAGAGCGCGTGCCGCGAAGCGCCCTCACCCGGATAGACCACGACTTGCCCCATTCGGCTACCTCTCGTTCGCAATCGACCACGAGCGACAGCTTTGGCGGGTCAGCTTCGGTGGTCAAGCGCTTGTGCCGTATTCGCCCCTGGGCACGCGGAAGTAGAGCCCGAAGATCACCGCGCTGACCGCGGTGATGGCCGCGGCCAGCAGGTAGAAGCCGGGGAAGCCGATGTCTGGAATCAGGTAGCCGCCGGCGAACGAGATCGACATGAAGCCCAGGCCCATCGCCATCGCCACCAGGCCTGAGGTGACCGTACGCCGGCTCGCCGGCACAATTTCCATGTGCAGTACCGAGGACACCGATTGGGTAACGGCCCGCAGTCCGACTACGAGCGTGAAGCCGATCTCCGCCGCGGCCCAGTGCGGAACGGTCGCCATGATCACCATGCCGACCGCGGCGAACAGCCCCGTGACCACGATCACCGGCACCTTGCCGGCACGCGCGGCCAGCGCCGGGGCAACCAATGCCGCCGGTCCCGCGGCCAGTTGTCCGACCGCGAGCAGCACCCCGATGCGGGCCGGCGAAACCGCGAGATCCAGCTCCAGGTAGACGTTGAAGAAGGCGCGCGCCGCACCCTCGCCGGCGGAGCGCAGCAGGCCGGTGAACGCGAGCAGGAAGATCAACAGGAAGAGCGCGCCCGCCGCGGTACGTTCGCTGCGCGTAGCGCGGCGCCGTTCCGTCCGGGGCGGCCGTCGTGGGGCCGACTCGCGATCGCCGGCGCGCGCTAGCGCGGGAGCTGTCGGCAGCAGGATCACCCCCGCGAAGATCAGGGCGACCGCGAATGGCGCCGGGTGGGTCAGATCCAGCCCGAGGAGTGGCGCGATCAAGCCCGGCAGCACGCCGGAGACCAGGCTGCCGGCGAAGCCGGTAAACGGCGGCAGGCCGGTCATGATGGCGAACGCATAGGTCCGCTCCCGCGGGCCGGTGGCCGCCACCAGATAGGGATAGGCGTTGACCAGGTAGAAGGAGAAGCCCATGCCGGAGAGGATGCGCATGGCGATGATGCCCACGTCGCGCGGCGCGCCCGACAAGATGGAGCCGGCCACCGGAACGAGCGTCATTCCCGCCGTCAGCAAGGCCATGCCGATCGCCGCCGTACGGCGCATGCCCAGGCGGCTGCCGATTGCCCCCGCCGGCAATGAGGATGCCGCGAAGGCAAAGGCAATGCTGCCGTTGACCACACCGATGAAGTCGGTCCCGTACCCGAGCCGCAGCAGGTACAGGTTGAGCAGCACCGACACGAAGCCGAAATAGCTGAACCCCACGAGGCTCGCGGCGAACAGGTACTTGTATACGTCGGAGTGAAAGGCATGGAGCGCCTGGCGCAGGTTGGTCATGGAGTCTTCTCGTCAGCAGCTCCGGTTCATGACGGCTGATTCGAAGTGGCGGTGGCCGGTTCTTCGGTGGCCAGCCGGTACTCGCCCCGCGGCACGCGGAAGTAGCGCCAGAAGATGACCGCGCTCAGCGTGGTAATGAGGGCGGCCAGCAGGTAGAGCCCGCGGAACCCCAGCGCCGGAATCAGGTAGCCGCCACCGAGCGACATCGAGGTGAAGCCCAGCCCCATCGACATCGACAGCACGCCGGACGTGACCCGGCGCCAGCTCGCCGGAACGATTTCCATGTGCACCACGCTGGTCACCGACTGGGTAACGGAGCGCAAGCCGACTACCAGGGTATAGCCGATGCCCGCCGCCGCCCAATGCGGCACCAGGGCCATGATGACCAGACTGGCGGCGGTGATCGCGGTGGTGACAACGATCATCGGCACCCTGCCCACGCGTGCCGCCAGCGCCGGGGCGCACAACGCCGCCGGACCGGCCGCGAGCTGTCCGAACGCCAGCAACAGGCCGATGCGCGAGGTCGAAGCGCCGAGATCAAGTTCCAGGTAGACGTTGAAGAACGACCGCGCCGCGCCTTCGCCGGACATGCGCAACAAGGCGGTAATACCCAGGAAGAAGATCAGCAGATAGATCGCGCCATCGGCGTCTCGGGCGTCGCGCGCACGCCGGCGTGCGGTGCCGTTGCGGCGCCGTCTGGCGGGCTCCAGATCCCGGGTACGGGCCAGGATCCACGGGGTGGGCAGCAGAATCGCGCCGGCCAACAC
>JAKZWC010000359.1:0-2949 GCA_047515735.1 Spirochaetales bacterium
GGGCAAGCACGCGGTGGAGTTCTTCACCCAGACCAAGGTGGTGGTGGAACGCTGGCCCGCCGACTGGTCGCGCAAGTTCTGACGTGACCAGGTACGGCCACTCCGTGACCGGCACTCTCGGGTCAGCCGCTCGAGAAGCTACAGGTTCACGGCGAGGCGCATGCGCACGGTATCGATCTTTGCGAGAAGCACCTTTGCCCGCTGCACGCAGTCCTCGGCCTCTGACCGAGAGATCGAATCGAAATCGCCATAGTCGCCGTCGGTTCGCCTTGCCATCAACGTCTTGAAGTCATTGGCGATCGACACTGGCAACAACTTGGTCCTGATGAAGCGAAGGCCGAGCGTCGTCACCGCCCCGCCGTGCGAGTCCGGGTTCACCCCGTCGAGGATCAGCAGCGCGCGTACGGCACTCAGGGCGGCGTAGTAGCTGCGGTTCACCGCGGTATTCGGTCTCTCGTAGCCCAGATTTGCTCGCGCATCGGCCAGAGCCTCGCGTGCCTTTGCGGAGCGGACATCGCTGAGCGTTCTCTTGTCATCGACGTTCAGCGTCATACGGCGATGCCTTCCCGTGATACGTTCTCGTAGAAGGGCGAGTGGTGCCGGCGCTCGAGCGCGAAGCTGGCGGAGTCCTTGATCACGGGATCGAACGGGATGCCGCTGCGCAGTTCTTCCTCGACACAGCTGTCGATGACAGCGCGTTCCACCTCCGGAGTGCGCTCCCCTACGACCACGAGCAGGTCGAGGTCCGACTCACCCCCGTGATCACCCCGCACGCGCGACCCGAATGCGTAGATGCCCTCCAGCCGAACATCGTCGCTACTTTCGAGACGTGCTCTAATCGCCACGCCGACTCGCGCCAACGGCTGTCGTGTGGGTGTGTACACGGACGCGCTCCCGCAATCAGGATAACCGGAACCTGCCCGACCGGCCATAACGGGACGGGAACGGAGTGCTCAGCCGCGCGTGAGGGTGAAGGAGTAGGAACCCGAGCCGACGCGCAGCTCGACCTGCCGGGTGTTTTCGCTCCCGCCGAGCACTCCGGCGACGGTGCCGGCAATCTCACCGTGCCGGAAGAGCTCCCGGCCCTGCTCGGTGACGGTCACCGCGTCCCAGCCCAGCTTGGGGATGGCTACCGTGGCATGGCTGTTGACCGGTATCTGCACTGCCAGTTCGAGTGCCCCGTCAACCAGCTTCCAACTCGATGCCACCGTGCCGCGCACCGTCTTGATGCTCGCCCGCGCCCAGGTCACGTCGCCGGCTACGTGGGGTGCGATACGGAACTCGCGGAATCCCGGCGCCATGGTGCCGGAGCCGTGGAATCCCGGCTCCTCGAGTCCCGCCAGGCAGTGGTAGAAGAACTTGTCGATGCAGCCCCACATCATCATGCTGTCGGCACGGTGCGACGTGGCTCTGGGCTTGTGCCCCGGCGCCCAGTCCTGCCCCCAGCATTCCCAGATCGTGGTCGCGCCCTGGCTCACCATGTAGCCCCAGCCGGGGTAGGTGGTCGCCGTGGCCAGCGCGAACAGTGCCTCGGCGCCGCCGGCGCGGCCGTGCCTGGTGAGCACCTCGATGACGCTGGTGGTGCCGGCGTGGCCGGTGTGGATGTGGCCGCCGTGGGTCTCCATGATCTCGCGCCGCAGGTTGCGGAGCACGTCCGCCCGGCGTTTTTCTGGAACGACGCCTAGCGCCAGTGCTAAGGCGTTCGCGGTCTGGGAACCGGCTGCGTAGTTGCCGCTGCCGGGGTCGAAGTACGCGGCGTTGAAGCTGCCTCGGATGGCCTCCGCGAGGGCGGCGTAGCGCGCGGCGTCCTCGCTCCTGCCGAGCACCTCGGCTGCCCGCGCCACCACCAGGGCGCCGCGGTAGTAGTAGCCGGTCCAGATCAAGGGTGGCGGCGTCTCCTCCGCCACGTATTCCTCCCAGCCCGGCGCCGGTCCCGGCAGCATGTGGTCGCCGAGCCAGCCGGTGGTGATCAGCCCGTCCTCGGCGATCGTGCCCAGGTAGTCCACCCAGCCGCGCATCACCGGGTAGTGATCCGCGAGGATGCGCTCGTCTTCGTAGTACTGGTACAGGTACCAGACCAGCGGCGGGTAGTTGCCGGCCTGGGCGGCGTCGTGCTCGCGGTTGGAGCCGGGCAGCTCGGGGGCCCAGTCGGACAGCGAGCCGTCCGGCCGCCGCGCCGCCTTGATGTCGTCCAGCCACTTGCTCCAGAACAGCGGCATGTGGCGGCGCGTGTAGAGCAGGGAAGAGACGCTGGCGGGCTCGTTGTAGCCCAACGGCTCGCGGTGCAGGCAGTCCATCGGGAAGCCTTTCAGCGCGTTGCGCATGGTCCAGGTCACGTTGCGGTGGATGCGGTTGAGCAGATCGTTGGAACAGGCGAACTCGCCGCTCGGGTCGACCGCCGTGTGCACCACCTTGCCTGCGACGTCTGCCAGCTCGGGCGGCCGCGGCAGGCCGGTGATCTGCACGTAGTGCACCGGGTGGAAAGTGAATCGGGGCTCGTAGGTCTCGCCGCCCGGGTCGCCGCGCAGCACGTAGGTGTCGGACTCGCGCGGGCCGGGATAGGCGTCGTCGTCGATGGTGCCGTCGGGACGCAGCCGGGAGGAGTGCTTGATCACGACCTGCGTACCTGCCGGGCCCTGTAGGCGCAGGCGAATCCAGCCGCCGAAGAGCTGCCCGAAGTCGAACACGTGGATCCCGGCGCGGGGGGAGGTGAGCCGTTCCGCCCGGCGGGTCTCGATCACCTTCATCGGCGGCATGAGCTGCGAGAACAACGCCCCCGCCGGGGGCTCCGCCTCCCTGGCGCCGCTCCATGCCGACGCGTCGTAGCCCGGAGCGTCCCATCCCGGCAGCTCCAGGCGCGCGTCGTAGGTCTCGCCCTCCTGCAGGCTGTTGTGGGGGATCGGTCCGCGCTCCACCTGCCAGGTAGTGTCGCTGACCACGCTGGTGCGG
>JAKZWC010000360.1:0-3059 GCA_047515735.1 Spirochaetales bacterium
CGATGATCCGGCGAGTGCTGAGGGACCCGCGCGTGTGTGGGCTTTCGGTGTGCCGGACGCTCTATGACCTGGTATCGGGCGCGATGCGGTACCGGCACGGCGCCCAGGAGGGCATCTGCGACGAACACGGCAATCCCAGGGTCGCCATCGTCCGCAAGATCAAGGCGATCAACAGCGCCCTCCATGACTACGTAATGCATCCACACAGTGATGCTGACCTTGCCGAATACGAGACCAGGTTCCTCGATCGGATAGCGTTGTCGAGACAGCCGGCAATGGCAGACAGTGCGTCGCGGTCAGGGTCTACCCGGGCCGCCCCGACAGCAAGGGCGTCTCCCTCCTATCCCGCGGCCAGGAATCCATCGTCCTCTCCCTCGACTGCTGGCAAATGAAACGCATCTACGAATAGCGCTCCCGCCCTGAGGCCAGCGTCGGCCATGCAACGTGCGCGCGCCCCCTCCTACCGCCGCGCCTCTCCGCCCTCGTGGACCTCATGACGGAAGGTCTCGATATGGAATCGAATCGCTGATCGGACGTCTTCGAGCGCCTGCTTGCACGTGTCACCTTGCCCGACAACGATGCCCTTCAAGCCGAGCGGGTATGCGACGTATCCGTCTCTGTGCTTTTCAACGATGATCTTGAGTCGCGTTTCCATACGCCGCGCTTGTCAGTCCAGGGCCACCGTTTCACCTGTTCGGGCGGACTGCAGGATGGCGTGGGACACTTGTAGCGCCTTGTGGCCATCTGCCACGGAGGCGAGGCTTTTTCGTCCTGTCGCGATCGATTCGATGAAGTCGTCGGTCTGGCGGCGGTAGGATTGGTCGTCGAGGTCGTCCTGCAGCATCTCGACCACTTCGAAATCGTCGTCGTCGGTTTTGCGGTGGAATTCGCGGCTGCACCAGATGCCGTTGTTGCCCGGCGCGGTGCCGGACACGAATGCCGTGCCGCGCGTACCGAGCACGCCGCGGCTGTTGAAGCCGATGCGGCTCGACCAGCTCGCGTTGATTACCGCCGATGCGCCGCTCACCGCCGCGACGTCGTCGTCCATGATCCAGCGCAGCAGGTCGATGTCGTGCGACAGCGACTCCACCGTCATGCCGCACAGGGTGGCAGGATCGGTACGCCAGTTGTTGCCGCGCGCCGTTCCGAGCGCGCCGGCGCCCATACCGAACCGCTGGCACCAGAAGTGGTGCAGCCTGCCGAGCGAGCCACCCCGCGCGGTGTCGTGGAGGCGCCGGTAGCCGGTCCGGTAGCGCTGGTTGAAGCCGGTCACCGCCACCACGCCCTGGCGCTGCGCCGCTTCGACAATCGCGGCGCCGTCGTCCAGGGAGATGGCCAGCGGTTTCTCGCACAACACGTGCTTGCCGGCGGCGATCGCCTGCACGGCGTACTCGCGGCGGTACCCCGGCGGGGTGAGGACGTAGACGGCATCGCATCGCTCCAGCGCCGGATCGAGGCGGTCGAACGGTTCGCCGCCCCAGCGCGCGGCAAACCGCTGGCGCCGCTCCTGGTCGATGTCGACCGCCGCCACGATTTCGGCGTTGATATTCTCCGCCAGGGCGAGACCGTGCTGCCGGGCAATCCCGCCGGTACCGACCACTGCGACCTTGATCTGCGCCATGATGGCAACTGTCTATCGGATGTCCGTCGAGCGGCAAGAGGCGCCGGGCTTCGAGGCCAGCATCGGCTTCCGCGCAGCCGATCAGCGAGTTGCCCGCGGCTGCTCAGGCCGAGGCGTGGGCGGGTGGGGCGGGCTGTGGCGGGCGGGGTCGCATGGCCACGGCGAGCCGCAACCTGATAGCATCCTTGGCGGACGGCGCGTGGCGGCGGTGGCCGCCATCTTTGCGCAGGAAAGGAGAATGGGGCAATGAGATCGGTGATTTGCGTTCACGAACGGTTCGAACGAATGTGGTCGTTTGCGGCCGACTATTGGCACCGGCGCTGGCAGGAGAACGGCGGCTGCGAGCTGTACCGCACCGAGGAGGCGGATGCACGGGCACCGCAACTGGTGCCGGATCCTGAGTCGGTGCAGCGGCTTGCGCTGCTCGGGTTTCCCGGCGACGAGCAGGACCTGGAGCCGTTTGCCGCCCTGGAGGAGTGCTACTACCAGCGCACCCGGGCAATGTCGGCGGACGGGATCGAGGCGGCGGAGGCGCGCGGTGTGCGCTTCATCCCGCACCGCCATGACCTGTATTGGGGGCAGTCGGTCGCCGAGGTTGGGCTGGGCCTTACGATCGGCGCGCTACGGCGCATTCCGCAGCGCTACACCGCGATGATGCAGGGGCATGATGCGTGGCGCTACGTGCCGGAGGTGGGCCGGCCCGGCCAGCCGGGCGGGCAGATGTGCGACGACACGCGGTTCAGCAACGGCACCATCGCCGGCAAGCGGGTGCGGGTGGCCGGCATCGGCAACATCGGTGGCCGCTATGCTTCCTGGTGCGGGGCGATGGGGGCCGAGGTGGCGGTGTGGGATCCGTTCGCCGCGCAGGCGGCGTTTACGCTGGCCAAGGTGGAGCGCCGCTACGAGCTGCACGACCTGGTCAGCGACGCGCAGATCTTTGCGCCCATGCTGCCACCCACCGAAGAGACCTATCACATCATCACCGCCGAGCTGATCGACGCCTTGCCGCGCGGCTGCCTGGTAGTGCAGGTGACGCGCGCCTTCATCTGCGACGTGGACGCGCTCTACCGGCGCGTGCTGAATGACGAGTTGGCCCTCGCCGCCGACGTGTTCAGCACCGAGCCGGCGCGGCGGGGCGGCGAGCCGGTGCCGCTGGATTCGCCGCTGCTCGGGCGCCACAACGTGGTGCACACGCCGCATATCGCCGGCCGTACGGTCGATGCCAATCACGCCTGGGTCGAGGATATCATCGCCCGGTTCAAGGTACGATGATGGTCGTAATGGACGCCCCCGAGATCACGAAACTGCCGCACGAGACGGTGGCCGGCGAACGGCGGGTCCGGACCGGGGTGCTCAGCGATGCCGATCTGGCGCGGTTCGCGGAGCAGGGCTACGTGGTGGTCCCCGATGCCGCGCCGGCCGAGAATCTGCGCGCCAT
>JAKZWC010000361.1:0-3425 GCA_047515735.1 Spirochaetales bacterium
ATACCCGGAAGCATGGGGTCGTCCGACTCCTCGGTGATGAAAGCCCAGCCACCGCCCTCTTCGCCGGAGGGGGCGGCGCTCACCAGGGCACCGGTGAGGAGGAGCACCAGGACCAGCAGGCAACTTGCCCGGCGCACTAACGTAGATGAATGAGACAAAGGGTTCTCCTTATCGAACGGTTTGGTGAGGTCAAGGTAGAGCGGCGGCTTTAGGGTTCTGATAGCGGACTGTTAGGTTTCTGTGAGAGGCTGGCCGGCCACGCTTACGGGGCAGCCCTCAGCGGGTGAGTGTGTCCGGTGTGTCGGGGTCCACCTTCAGGTCGGTAATCGCCCGTTGCACCAGCTCCGGCGCGGCCTCTCCGGCCTCGGCCAGGGCGCTGAGTGCCGCCACCGTGATGTGACGGGCATCCACCTGGAAGAAATCGCGCAACGCGGTGCGGGTCTCGCTGCGGCCGAAGCCGTCCGTCCCCAGCGCCACCAGCGGCCCGGGCAGATGGGTTGCCAGTGCCCGCGGCAGCACCTTCAGGTAGTCGGAGGCAGCCACGCACACACCCTGCTCGCCGGCGAACACCTGCTGCAGGTAGCTCTGCCGGCGCGCATCCGGATGCAGCGCGTTCCAGCGCTCCACCGCGTTGACGTCGTTGTACAGCTCCTTGTAGCTGGTGACGCTCCACACGTCGGCGGCCACCCCGTAGCGGCGCAGCAACTCCCGCGCGGCGCGCGCCTCGTTGAGAATGGTGCCGCTGCCGAGCAGGTGAGCGCGCGGCTTGCCTTTGGCCGCGCGGGCGCGCGTCAGGCGGTAGATGCCGCGCAGGATCCCCTCCCGGGCGCCCTTCGGCATCGCCGGCATCGGGTAGTTCTCGTTCATCACCGTGAGGTAATAGAAGAGATCCTCCTGCTTTGCGTACATGCGCTCGATACCGTCGCGGATGATCACCGCAAGCTCGTACGCGTAGGCCGGGTCGTACGCCTTCAGGTTGGGAATGCTCAACGCGGCCACGTGGCTGTGCCCGTCCTGGTGCTGCAGCCCCTCGCCGTTGAGGGTCGTGCGGCCGGCAGTGCCGCCCAGGAAGAAACCCTTGGCGCGCATGTCGCCGGCCGCCCAGATCAAGTCGCCCACGCGCTGAAACCCGAACATCGAGTAGAAGATGTAGAACGGAATGGTATTGATACCGTGGGTGGCGTAGGCGGTGCCGGCGGCGATGAAGCTGGAGAACGAACCCGCCTCGGTGATGCCCTCCTCCAGCACCTGGCCGTCGGTGGCCTCGCGATAGTAGAGCAGATTCTCCTTGTCCACCGGCTCGTACAACTGGCCGAGGCTGCTGTAGATGCCCACCTGGCGGAACAGCGCCTCCATGCCGAAGGTGCGCGCCTCGTCCGGCACGATCGGTACCAGCAGCTTGCCCAGCTCCTTGTCGCGCAGCAGCTTGGAGAGGATGCGCACGAACACCATGGTGGTGGACACGGCGCGCTCGCCGGTGCCGGCGTAGAACTCGCGGAAGAATTCCTCCGGCGGCGCCGCCAACGGCGGTGCCTTGCGGCTGCGGCTGGGCAGGTAGCCGCCCAGGGCCTGCCGCCGCTTATGCAGGTAGCGCAGTTCCTCGCTGTCCTCGGCAGGGCGATAGAAGGGCGCCTCGGCCACCTGGTCGTCGGAGATGGGAATCCCGAAGCGGGTCCGAAAGGTGGCGAGCTCGTCCTCGTTGAGCTTCTTCTGCTGGTGGGTGATGTTCTTGCCCTCGCCGCTCTCGCCCAGGCCGTAGCCCTTGATGGTCTGCGCCAGCACCACGGTAGGTGCGCCCCGGTGGTTCGCCGCGGCCTGGTACGCGGCGTACACCTTCTCGGGATCGTGACCGCCGCGGCGCAGCTTCTGGAGCTGCTCGTCCGAGTGGTTCCTGACCATTTCCAAGAGCCGCGGATCGGTACCGAAGAAATCGTTGCGAATGTAGTCGCCGCTGGCCACGGTGTACTTCTGGAACTGGCCGTCGACCGTCTCGTTCATGCGCCGCACCAGCACCCCATCGCTGTCCTGCTCCAGCAGCGGGTCCCAATCGGCGCCCCAGACCACCTTGATCACGTTCCAGCCGGCGCCGCGGAAGGCCGCCTCCAACTCCTGGATGATCTTGCCGTTGCCGCGCACCGGGCCGTCCAGGCGCTGCAGGTTGCAGTTGATCACCCAGACCAGATTGTCCAGCTTCTCGCGCGCGGCCAGCGTGATCGAACCGAGCGACTCCGGCTCATCCATCTCGCCGTCGCCGAGGAACGCCCATACCCTCTGCGCCGACGTGTCATGGATCCCGCGGTCGCGCAGGTAGCGATTGAAGCGCGCCTGGTAGATCGACATGATCGGGGTCAGCCCCATCGACACCGATGGCGAGAACCAGAAGTTGGGCATCAGCCAGGGATGCGGGTACGAGGAGAGTCCGCCACCGGGCTGCAACTCGCGGCGGAAGTTGCTTAGCTGCTGTTCGGTCAGCCGTCCCTCGAGGTAGGCGCGGGCATACATGCCGGGGGCGGAGTGTCCCTGGAAGTAGACGATGTCGCCGCCGCCGGGTGCATCCGGCCCGCGCAGGAAATGGTTCTGCGCTACCTCGATCAAGGTGGCGCCGGACGCGAACGAGGAGATATGTCCGCCGATGTTGTCGGAGTTCTTGTTGGCACGTACCACCATCGCCATGGCGTTCCAGCGGATGATCGACTTGATGCGGCGCTCGATCTCGCGGCGGCCGGGGAACAACGGCTGCTGCGCCCGCGGAATGGTGTTCACGTAAGCGGTGTTGGCGGAAAAGGGCAGCTCCGCGCCGCGCTGGCGGGCATAGCGCTGCAACTCGGTCAGCAGAAAGCGGGCGCTCTCTGCGCCGCCACTGCGGATCACGTACTCGAGGGAATCGATCCACTCGCCGAGTTCTTCGTCCTGCATCGGGGTCGCGGGGACACCGCGGCCGTTGGCTCCGGCTGCCGGCAGCGCCAACCCGGAGGCTGGTGACTGTCCGTTGCCAGTCAGCTGATCGACGTTCGTGTCACTCATCAGTTCACTCTCTTCGGGTGCGCGCCGCCACGGCAGACATCACCCGTACCATCCATAACCGGTAGGCCACAACGGCCATACCACCGCCCACGGCGATAGCCGAAACGACCGCGCAACGGCTGAGTCGCCACCCTGCAACGTACCACAAGCATACCGGTTCACCAATGTGCCGGCACGGCCCGCAACCGGCGTCGCGGCCTGATCGGCAAGCGTGTCGCAAGTCGACCGCGCCGCATCAGTCGGCGGCCCGCTTCAGTGCCCCCATTTCTTCAGCAGTCAGATTCAGCTCGGCGGCCCGGGCGTTCTCGGCGAACTCCTGTGCGCTGCGCGCCCCTACCAGGGGAAACACGTTCAGGCCGCTGCCGAAAAGATAACCCAGGGCCACCTGCGCCACGCTGACG
>JAKZWC010000362.1:0-3515 GCA_047515735.1 Spirochaetales bacterium
GTGAGGAGGCGGCGGGCACGCAGACCATTCACCTGTTGAACACCGACTGGACGGCCGCGGACAACGAGAAGGCCTGCCGCCTGCGGCTGGGGGACGCCTGGGTCGAGCTTGCGGTCCGAGAGGGCCGGATCAGTGCCGTCACCCGGTGCGGAGCCCTGGCGCTGCTGGTCGAGGACCACAACCTGCACCTGGAAGAGGTGGAAGTGGCGGACGGCAGCGTCACCGCGGTGCTGCACGGCTGCGGGGCCGGCGAGGTCAAGCTGCACGCGCTGCAGGGCAGGATTGCCTCGGTTGCCGTCGGCGGGGCCGACGCGGCGGTGGCGGCGAAGGAGGGATGGCAGAGCGTGGGGGTATCCTTTGGCTCGCGCAGCGTGACCGAGCTCACCGTGGAGGTGGCACCATGATGCGCAACGATGCGACAGCCTTGTCGCTGGCCGGTACCTGGGGGTTCCGGCTCGACCCGGAGCGCCGCGGGGTCGCGGAACGCTGGTTCGACGGCGCCCTGCCGGATACGATCGCCCTTCCCGGTTCGACCGACGACGCCGGCTACGGACGCGAGAACGATGCGCGGGAAGTGACCTACCTCACCAGGACGCACGTGTTCGAGGGACAGGCCTGGTACCAGAAGCGCATCGAGATACCGCAACAGTGGGCCGGGAAGAGTGTCCTGCTGTTCCTGGAGCGGTGCCTGTGGGAGACCGAGCTGTGGGTGGACGACGATCGGGTGGGGTATTGCGACAGCCTCCTCACTCCGCACGTCTATGACCTCACCCGCTGGGCGCGGCCCGGCGCTCACCGCCTCACCCTGCTGGTGGACAGCACGCCGCGCGGCGCGCCGAAACGGTTCCGGAATCACGCCTACACCGAGCACACCCAGACGGTGTGGAACGGCGTGATCGGAAGGCTCGAGCTGTCATGCCGGGATCCGGTGCATCTTGCCGATGTCCAGGTGTATCCGAACGTGGCCGAGCGCAGCATCCGCATCGTCTCGAAGATCGGCAACGACGCGGGTGGGACCGCCGAGGGGACCCTGCGCTGCAGCGTCAGGCCGAACGGCTCTCCCACCGCAGCCCCGGTCACCGCACGGCAGTCGTTCGCGGCGGGGGGAATCCATCACCCCGCCGTCGTGACCGAGCTGTCGCTGGGCAGCGACGCGCTCCTGTGGGACGAGTTCTCCCCCAACCTGTATCAGTTGGAGGTGACCCTGGAGAGTACCGCACCGGTCGCCTCGCGCGACCGGCGGCAGGTCACCTTCGGGTTGCGGGAGATGGGGACGCGGGGCACCCAGTTCCTCCTCAACGGCCGCGTCGTGTTCCTGCGCGGCACCCACGACGGCGGCAACGCGCCGGTGACGGGGTATCCGGACATGGACGTGGAGTCCTGGCGGCGCATCTACCGCATCGGCAAGAGCTACGGGCTCAACCACTGGCGCTTCCATTCGTGGACGCCGCCGGAGGCGGCCTTCACCGCGGCGGACGAGGAGGGGATCCTGCTGCAGCCGGAGATGGTCGAGTTCTCCGAAATCGGCAGGACCTACCCCCCGCGGACCGCGTTCGACGACGCGTGGCGCAAGCAGGAGCTCGCCCGCATCCTCGCCTGCTACGGCAACCATCCCTCGTTCTGCCTGATGACCATGGGCAACGAGCAATCCGATGACCCGGTAGGCCATCGTCTCATATCGGAGACGCGGCAGGCGGATCCCAGGCGTCTGTACTCGACCGTGAGCAACGACTTCGTGGTGAAACGTCCCTACGACGGCGACCAGTTCTGGGTTACCCCCTTCGGTCGCGACTTCGCCGAAAACCGTGGCAAATCCTTCTTCTTCACCGAGCGGCCGCGGACCGACCGCGACTACCGCGACCTGTTCGCTCCGTACGACGTTCCCGCGGTGACCCATGAGCTGGGCCAGTGGTGGGTGTACCCGAACTTCGCGGAGCTGCCGAAGTACCGCGGCAACCTGCGGGCGCGCAGTTTCGAGCTGTTCCGCGAGTCTCTCGAACGGCGCGGCATGCTGGACCTTGCGCCGGCCTTCGTCCAGGCATCGGGCGCCCTGTCTGCGCTGCTCTACCGGGAGGAGATCGAGCACGCGCTGCGGACGCCCGGCTACGGCGGCTTCCAGCTCCTGGATCTGCACGATTATCCCGGCCAGGGATCCGCTACAGTCGGGATGCTCGACTCCTTCTGGGACTCCAAGGGGATCATCGCCCCGGAGGCGTGGCGCCGCTTCTGCCAGCCGGCGGTCCTGCTGGCGCGCTTCCCGCGCTACGTGTGGACCCGGGCCGAGAGCTTTACCGCCGACCTCGAGGTGGCGAACTACGGGGCAGGCTCGATCGCCGGCGCCACGACGGGCTGGACGATCCGCGATGCTGCCGGCAAGGCGCTTGCGTCGGGTGACTTGCCGCCCGCTGATGCGTCCCAGGGCGCACTGACGCAGCTCGGTCAGGTCACGGCGTCGCTGGCGTCCGTTGCCGCGCCGCAGAAGCTCTCCTTCGAGGTTGCCCTGCGCGACACCGCGGTGGCCAATGACTGGCCCTTGTGGGTGTTCCCGGAGACGATCGAGATGCCGCAACCGGAGCGGCTGGTCGTGGCCCGGGAGTGGACTGAGAGTCTCCGGAGAGAGTTGGTGGATGGCGCGACGGTGGTGCTGTTCGCGCGGCGGCTGCTGAACGCCGAGCCGATCCGCTTCGCCAATGTCTTCTGGAGTCCCTTCTGGGTGTCCAACCAGCCGATGTCCAGCGGCCTGGTGATCGATCCCGGGCATCCTTCCCTGGCGCACTTCCCGACCGACACCCACTCCAACTGGCACTGGTGGGAGCTGCTGAGCATCGTGGAGGAGGTGGAGTACACCGAGCAGGAGCTGTTCCGCGGCAACGGCGTCCTCAGCCCGGCACGGGCCGTGGTGCTCAACGACCTGCCGGCGGAGCTGGTGCCGATCATCCAGGTGATCGACCAGCCGCTGCGCAACAACCGGGAGGCGGTCCTGTTCGAGGCCGCGGTGGGCCGCGGCCGGCTGCTGGTGTGCACGCTGGACGTGGACAGCCACCTGGAGCGCCGCATCGTGGCCCGTCAACTCCGCTACAGTCTCCTGAGCTACGCGGCGTCGGAGCGTTTCCGGCCCGCCGTGGAGGTGCGGCCGGAAGTGTTGGAGTTCATCCTTTCGTCGCGGTGAGGGTGCTGTGGAGCCCGCCGTGAGACCGCTAACATACCCGGGAGATCTTCAGGGGGCTGCCAACAGGCATTCCCACTGCACCGTCCAGTCGCCGCCGTCGGGAAATCCAGGGGCGTTGCGCTCCGGGGCGTCATCCCAGCCTGCGGCCATCAGGGCAACGGCGTAGAGCAGGCCGCCGTTGCCGGGCAGGTAGGGGATGCCGCTATCGTTCATTCCCTGGCGATCATAGCGGTTGCCCGGGACATCCCGGAGCAGGGCGCCGATTGCCATTTCCGGCTGGCCGGTGCGCGCCGCGGCCATTGCCGTCCAGCAGTGATCCGTGCCGAGCTGATTCCGGTCCCACGTA
>JAKZWC010000363.1:0-3601 GCA_047515735.1 Spirochaetales bacterium
CGAGCACGCCGAGGGACAGCGCGTTGTTGGGCTGATCGCCGCCCCGGTAGGTGAGCGGCGTCCCCGCCGGCACGCCCAACTCGGCGGCGGCCGCCGCGGTCAGCGCGCCCTGCGCCGAGAACGTGGGCACCGCCGGCGGCAACAGGGCCCGGTCGATGCCGTAGTGGTCAAGCAGAAAGTCGGCGCGCGCCGAGCACGAGAAGTCCCACAGGATGCCCTCCGACAGCCCGGAGGCCGTGGTGACCCACTCGCCGGTCAAGCGCCAGGCGATGTAGTCGCCGGGCAGCAGGAAATGGGCCGCCGACTCCGCCACCCGCGGCTCGTTCTCGATCACCCAGCGCATCTTGGAGGCGGTGAAATTTCCCGGCGAGTTGAGCAGCCGGCGCAGGGTCTCCTCCTGGCCCAGCTCGGCGAACGCCCGGTCGCCGGTTGCCACGGCGCGGCTGTCGCACCAGATGATCGCCGGCCGCAGCACCGCGCCGGCGGCGTCGGTCAGGACCAGGCCGTGCATCTGGTAGGCGATGCCCACCGCCTGCACCTCGGCCAGCGCCCTTCCGGTACCGCGCAGCTCCTCGCCGAGCTGCGCCGTCGCCGCCGCCAGATGCTGCCACCAAACTTCCGGATCCTGCTCCGCCCAGCCCGGCCGCGGGGCCGAAATCTCCAGCTCGGTATTGGGCGAGGTGGCCTGAGCGACCAGCCGTCCGCTCTCTATCTCGACCAGCGCCGCCTTGATCGCGGAGCTGCCGAGGTCATAGCCGAGCAGCAGCCCGCTCATGTCAGCGCCCCGCCGCCGCGTCGTGCCGGCTACGCACCGTTGTTCCCGTAGGCCGGCAGCAGATCGCCGTGCGCTTCGATCAGCTCGTCGCACATGCTCACGATCTGGTCGAGCGACAGCTCGCTGGCGGTGTGCGGATCGAGCATCGCCGCCTGGTAGATGCGGTCGCGGCGCCGCTCCACCGCCGCCTCCACGGTGAGCAGCTGTACGTTGATGTTGGTGCGGTTCAGCGCCGCGCACGGCTCCGGCAGATCGCCCACCACGCAGCCCTGCACGCCGTTGCGGTCCACCAGCGCCGGCACCTCGACGCAGGTCTTGGCCGGCAGGTTGCCGATGAAGCCGTGGTTGAGGATGTTGCCGTGAATCCGGTAGGGGGCGTCGGTGACGATCGCCTCCATGATGCGCGAGCCATACTCCACCGAGCGCTCATGGCTCAGGTCCGGGTTGCCGACCATGGTGGTGCTCTGCGTGCGCCAGCGTTCGAGCTGCACGATGCAACGGCGGAGGTACTCGTCGAGCGGGATACCGAACTCCTCGACCAACTCCGGGTGGGTGCTCTTGATCCAGTAGGGAAAGTACTCGGCGCTGTGCTCCGACGACTCGGTTACGTAGTAGCCGAAGTGGCGCATCATCTCGAAACGCACCATGTCGGTGTGCTTCTCCGTGCCGGCGCGTGCGACCCGGTTCGTCTCGGCCGCGCGCCGCTTCACCTCCGGGTACAGGTCGGCGCCGGCCGCGCTCAGCTCCAGCAGCCACGCCTGGTGATTGATGCCGGCGATGCGCCACCTGGTGGCGGCCGGATCCTGCTCCATGCCCAGCTTCTGGAGCAGGTGCGGGACGCACCCCTGCACCGAGTGGCACAGCCCGACCGCGCGCACGCCGGTGTGGTGCAGCACCGCGCCGGTGACCATCGCCATCGGGTTGGTGTAGTTCAGCAGCCAGGCGTCCGGCGCCACCTCCTCCATGTCGCGGGCGAAGTCGAGCATCACCGGAATGGTGCGCAGCGCGCGGAAGATGCCACCGATGCCGAGGGTGTCGGCGATGGTCTGGCGCAGCCCGTACTTTTTCGGCACCTCGAAGTCGATCACCGTGCTCGGCTCGTAACCGCCCACCTGGATGGCGTTGACCACGAAGTCGGCGTCGCGCAGCGCCTCCTTGCGCGCCTCCGTTCCCAGGTAGGTCGCAATTCCGGCGCGCCCTGCGTTGATGTTGCCGTTCAGCGTGTCCAGCATCGCCTTCGACTCTTGCAGCCGCTGGGCGTCGATGTCGTACAGCGCGACCGTGGCATCGCACAGCGGTTCGGTGAGCAGGCAGTCGCCGATGATGTTCTTCACGAACACGGTGGAGCCCGCGCCGACGAAGGTGATCTTCATGGAGGCCGATTGCACCACGGAACGGTCAGAGTTTCCAGTGCTCGCGCCGGGACGGCGGGGCGGCCGGTGCGCGCGTTCCCGAGCGTGTTGCCAGCCGCCTGCGGAGACGCCATATTGGACGCCGATGCCTGAGAAGGTAGTCATCGCCGGCGCCGGCACCACCGGCTTCCAGGTGGCGCGCCACTTGGTGGCCGACAACAAGGACGTGGTCCTCATCGAGCGAGATCCGGAGACGGCCAAGTATGCCGTGAACCACCTCGACTGCATGGTGATCAATGACTCCGGCAACCGCCTGGCGGCGCTGCGCGAGGCGGGCATTCAAGACGCCGACTTCTTCATCAGCGTCACCGACAGCGACGAGCTCAACATCGTCGCCTGCGGCCTGGTGGCGAGCGAGTTCGGGGTGCCCTGCAAGATCGCCCGGGTGCGCAACCCGGAGTACGCCAACTCCCACCTGCCGGAGCATTCCTTCCTGGAGGTGGACTACTTCGTCAATCCCGAGATCGAGGCGGCGCGCGCGATCATCAAGTCGGTGGAGCAGGGCGCCACCAGTGACGTCGTGACCTTCGAGAACACCGACCTGCAGATGCGCAACTTTCTGGTGGACGACCGCACCCTGTTCGCGCGCCAGAGTATCGCCTCCATCAAGCAGGCGTTGGACACCGAGTTCATGGTGGCCGGCATCTCGCGCGGCGAGGAGTTCTTCGTGCCGCGCGGCGACGCGCGCGTCGAGGCCGGCGACGAACTGTATCTGGTAGCCGCCGAGAACGCGCTGGAAGAGGTGTTCGTGGTGGCCGGGCGGCCACGGGTGTCCCTCAAGAGCGTGATTCTGGTAGGCGGCGGCCGGGTCGGGAGCTTCGTGGCCGAGGCCCTGGTGGACAAGCGCAACGGCCCGCGAGCACGCCGCCTGATCGACTACCTGCGGCGCAACCGCAAGCAGCTCAAGATCGTGGACAGCAACTACGAGAACTGCAAACGGCTGGCCGAGCAGTTTCCCGATGCGGTGGTGATCAACAGCGACGTCTCCGAGCAGGGGTTCTTCGAGGAGGAGGCCCTGGCCGGCTCCGACCTGATCATCACCACCACCAACAACCCGGAGCTCAACATCCTGGTGGCGATCTATGCCAAGACCCTGGGCATCAAGCGCTCCATCGCCCTGGTGAACAAGTTCAACTACCTCACGGTGGCTTCGCGCCTCGGCGCGGACGTCATCATCAGCCCCAAGTACAGCGTGGTGAGCAGCATCCTCAAGTTCATCCGGCGCGGCCGCGTAAAGAGCGTGCACAGCATCTTCGGCGGTCTGGCCGAGGTGATCGAGTCGACCTTGGACGGTTCGCGCGGCTTCGTCGGCCGCGGGATACGCGACATCAGGATGCCGGAGAACTCGCTGGTGGTGGCGGTGACGCGCAACGGTTCCCAAGTCGTGCCACGGGGCGACTTCGTCCTCCACGAC
>JAKZWC010000364.1:0-9875 GCA_047515735.1 Spirochaetales bacterium
GTCATGGAGGCGGCGGTGGCGCTCAACCGCTGCGGCGGCGACACGCGTTGGTGGTCGGTGGCGGCCGGCTGGCGGATCATCTCGAGCGCAGGTTCGGGGCCGGGCCGGTGGGACGGCGTGGACGGCCATCCCGAGCGAGAGTTGGCGCTGGTCGAGCTACCGCGAGGTCGGGGAGCGGCGCTACCTGGACTTGGCCGCGCACCTGATGGGCAGCGCGGCCGTGGCGTGGCGTGGCGTGGCGTGGCGTGGCAATGTGTACCCCGAGCATCGCGGCGGGACGGCTGTGTTCCAGGATCATGCGTCGGTGCGCGGCAGATGGACCGGTATGCTTGCCCTCCACTCAGGGTGGGAGTATAAGGCGATAGCATGCACATAAGCGACGAACAGCTCGACACCTATCGGAGGCAGGGCTTCCTGATCGTCGAGAACTTCCTCACCGAGGAGGAGCGGCGTGCCGCGCTCGGCGGCTTCTTCAGCTTGTACGCGCCCTCTTACCAAGATTACGTAGCGGCGGGCCGGAAGAATCGCACCCCGCAGCAGGGGCTGTTTCCCTGGGATCACTCAGGTCTCAACCACGTCACCGTCCACCCGGACCTCATCTCCGCCGCCGAACGCGTGCTCGGCACGCGCGAGATCCGGCTCGACGAAGGGCACCTCGGGATGAAGTACGCGGGCGAACAGCACTGGACCGACTTTCACGTCGACTACGGCAACAACACCCTGGGACCGCTCATCGAGCCCGACGACTTCATGCACCTCGCCTGCTTCTATTGCTTCGACGACGTCGATGCCGGTCTGGCGCCGATTTGCATGGTGCCGAACGGACGCCCTGACGAGGAGTTCGTGCCGATGATCGTGCCGGGCGGGTCGGTGTGTCTCTACAGCATCTACACCCGGCACGCGGCCTCCGACTTTACCGCCACGCACGGTCACCGCCCCGTGATGTGGGTGGGGTTCACGCGTACGGACCGGCCGTGGGACGGGGCCCGTACCTTTACCTACAAGAGCGGAGCGAGCACCGAGGCAGTGCGCCGCTTCATGGCAGAAGCCAGCCCGCGGCAACTGGAGCTGCTCGGGTTCCCGCCGCCGGGAGATCCACTGTGGACCGAGAAGTTCACTGCCGCCATGGCGAACCGCTACCCCGGCTTCGACCCGGCCCCCTACCACGCCGCCCGCGCGAGCCGACCGGTTTGACACCGGGTCCGCTATAGAAATAGTCTCGCGGACGAACAGTCACTAAGGCAGACCTTGCCCGAACAGGGAAAGCGGTGTGAAACCGCTGCGGTGGCGCCACTGTAACCGGCGAGCCGCCCGCTGATGCCACTGTCCCCGAGGGGATGGGAAGGCGCGGGCCAGGCGCTGAGCTGGGAGCCAGGAGACCTGCCGGGCAAGGCTGAGTGGCCGCTCTCCGCTCAGGGAGCGCCTCAGATCGAGCCTTCTCCCATCCCCAGGGGGACAGGTCGTTTCGGGCGGCAACATCCCCGTACGCAGAGCGGCGAAGGAGCTCCGGGTGCGGGTCGAGCAGGCAGAACAAATGACCGCGCGGCGGCGATCGCCGGTCGTGGCGCGGCTGGCGAGTGGCGGCGCGTTACTGGCTGCCTGTGCCGCGGCGTTGATCGTGGCGGCCGCCGCCGTCGGCCCCTACGCCATCCCGCTGTCCCACACTGCCGGCATCCTGCTGGAGCAGTTCGGGGTCCGGACCCACGCGGCCGGCGACGCCGAGCGCGCCATCGTCGAGTCGATCAGACTGCCCCGCATCACCCTGGCGCTGATCGTGGGCGCAGCCCTGGGCGTGGCAGGCGCCGTGATGCAGGGCCTGTTCCGGAACCCGATGGCCGACCCCGGCATCATCGGCGTGTCCACCGGCGGCGCACTGGGCGCGGTAGTGGCGATCGCCATCGGCGCGCAGGCGGCCTCGCCACTGGCGCTGCCCGCCATGGCCTTCGCCGGCGCCGCCGGCGCGCTGGGACTGGTGTTCGCGGTCGCCTCGGTCGGCGGCCGCTTCTCGATGGCGGCGCTGTTGCTCTCCGGAGTCGCGGTCAGCGCGTTCCTCGCCGCCATCATCTCGGCGATCGTACTGCTCACCCATGACATCGGCGCGCAGCGCGAGATGATCTTCTGGCTCGCCGGCGGCCTCGATGCGTCGCGCTGGACACACGTCCGGATGGCAGCGCCGCTGGTGCTGGCCGGGACCGCGGTGGCGGTGCTGCTGGCGCGCGACCTGAATCTGCTCATGGTGGGCGAGCAGGAAGCGCGGTCGCTCGGCGTGCGCGTGGGGCTGACCCGGACCGTGCTGCTGCTCGCCGCGTCGCTGATCACCGGCACCGCGGTGGCGTTCTCCGGAACGATCGCCTTCGTCGGCCTGATCGTCCCGCACGCGCTGCGCCTGATCACCGGCGCCGACCACCGCGTGCTGGTCCCCCTGAGCGCGCTCGGCGGCGCGGTGTTCCTGCTCGCCGCCGATACGGTCGCCCGGATCGTCGTCGCCCCGGCGGAAGTGCGCGTCGGCATTGTCACCGCCC
Organism: Spirochaetales bacterium; assembly: GCA_047515735.1. Lineage (GTDB taxonomy): Bacteria > Spirochaetota > Spirochaetia > SZUA-6 > Bin103 > Bin103. Next base: position 2,523 of record JAKZWC010000364.1, read on the forward strand.
TGGTGGGAGCGCCGTTCTTCCTGTTCCTGCTGGCGCGCCACAAGGCGCGCGCCGGGCTGCTGTAGATGAAGCAACCTGAAGCACCCATGCAAGGAGGACTCATGGATACTTTGAAGAAGCTCGTACGAACCATCGCCGGGGCCGGACTGCTGGCCGCGTGCGCGATCGCCGCGCCAGCGCTGACGCCGGCCGACTACCCGGCGGTGCCCGGCATCGTCGACGTGGCGAACCGCGGCTGGCCGCGCGCGGTCGAATCGGCAGAGGGCGTGGTGCGGCTGGAAGCGCCGCCGCAGCGGATACTGGCCCTCTCGCTCGGCCACGACGAGATGCTGCTGGCCCTGCTCCCGCGCCACCGCTTCGCGGGTGTGGGACCGTTCGCGGCCGATCCGACCTATTCCAACGTCGCCGACCAGGTTGCCGGGATGACCCAGGTGCAGCGCGGCGTCGAGAACGTGCTGGCGGCGAAGCCGGACCTGGTGGTGGTCTCCAAGTACACCAAGGCCGACATGGCCGCCCTGATCAAGGAGGCCGGCGTGCCGGTGGTGCGCTCCGCCCTGGAGAACTCGGCCGCCGGCAACATTCCCAACATCCTGCTGCTCGGCTATCTGCTCGGGGTCGAGGAACGCGCCCTGGAAATGGTCGCCGAAATCGAGCGGCGGCTGGCGCTGGTCAGCGACCGCGTGCCGCCGCCCGGCGACGCGTCCCGGCCCTCGGTGCTGGCCATCGCCCGCTTTGCCGAGTCCACCTATGCGGCGGGCGCCGGTTCCACCGAGGGCGGCATCATCGAGGCGTCCGGCGGCATCAACGCAGCCGCCCGCGACGGCATCGTCAGCCATCAGACGGTAAGCCTGGAGTCGATCGCCGCCATGAGGCCGGACGTGATCCTGATCACGCAGCCGGCGGACTCCGGCGGGACCCAGCTGCGCGACGATCTGCTGGCCGATCGGGCGCTCGCCGCGGTGCCCGCGGTCGTCGAGCGACGGGTGCTGATCGTCGCGCCCCGCTACTACACGACCCTCTCGCACTGGAACGTGCGCGGCATCGAGGAGACCGCCCGCCTGCTGTACCCGGACCGGTTCCGGGATGTGACCTTCGCCGATTTCGCGCCCTACGCGGGGTCGTGACCCTGCCCCCGCCACCCGATCCCGCGCCCGGCGCGGACGCGAGCGACCAGGTGCTGGCGGCGCGCGCGGTGTCCCTGAGTCTGGGAGGAACACCCGTGCTCCGCGCGGTGTCGTTCGCCGCGCGCCCCGGCGAGGTAACCGGACTGGTGGGCCCGAACGGCGCCGGCAAGAGCACCCTGCTGCGGGTGATGGCCGGCGTGCTGCGCCCCGAATCGGGTTCGGTGCGGCTGGGAGCGGTGGAGTTGTCGGCGCTGTCGGCACGGGACCGCGCGCGCCGCATCGCGTTCCTGCCGCAGCAGGAGGCGGCCCACCCGTTCACGGCACTGGAGACGGTGCTGATGGGCAGGTATCCGCACCTGAGCCGGTTCGCGCTGGAGGGAGCCGGCGACCGGCGCATCGCGCGCGCCGTGTTGGCGCGGACCGAGACCGAGCGGTTCGCGAGCCGGCAACTGGACGAGGTCTCCGGCGGCGAACGGCAGCGGGTGCTGCTGGCCCGCGCCCTGGCACAGCAGGCCCGCGTCCTGCTGCTCGACGAGCCCGCCGCCGGTCTCGACCTGAGGCACCAGCTCGCGGCAATGGAGACGCTACGCTCGGAAGTCGCCGGCGGCGCCGTTGCGGTGGTGGTAGCGCTGCACGACGTGTGGCTGGCCGGCAGGTACTGCGACCGGCTGGCGCTGCTTGCAGGCGGCTCGGTCGTCGCCCAGGGGACACCGCGCGAAGTGTTCACGCCGCGGCACTTCCGGGAGGTGTTCGGTGTGGAGGCGGTGGTCGAGCACGATGCCGGCACGGGTATGCCGCAAGTCCGCCTGCTCGGCCCGACCGCGGCCGCAGCCGCCCCATGACGCTGGCCGAGACCCGCGCGCGCATCGTCCCGGCGGACGCCGCGGCCATGCAGCGCGCCGTGGCCCGGCACCTGACGCTGACCAAGCCGCCGGGCAGCCTGGGCCGGCTCGAGGCAGTGTCGATTCAACTCGCCGGCATCTTCGGCACCGACCGGCCCGTGATCCGGAACTCGGCGCTGATCGTCGCCGCCGGCGACCACGGCGTGGTGGCGCAGGGGGTGACCGGCTACCCGCAGGCGGTCACGGCGCAGATGGTGGCGAACTTCCTCGCCGGCGGCGCCGCGGTGAGCGTCATGTCGCGGCTGCTCGGGGTGCGGCAGATCGTGGTCGACGCGGGCATCGCGGCGGACGAGCTGCCGCCGCATCCGGAGTTACGGGTACTGCGCGCCGGGCGCGGCACCGGTGACATCAGCCGCGGGCCGGCGATGTCGCGGGAGCAGGCGCAGCGGTGCGTGGAAGCGGGCGCCGGCCTCGCCGCCGAGGCGGCTGACGCGGGCGCGGACCTGATCGCCACCGGCGAGATGGGGATCGGCAACACCACCGCCGCCAGCGCGATCAGCGCGGTATTGACCGCCGGCACGCCGGAGCACGTCACCGGACCGGGCACCGGGCGCACGCCGGATCAGCTCCGCCACAAGGTGACGGTGGTGCGCCGGGCGCTGCAACGCAACGCGCCGGACCCGGGCGATCCGCTCGGCGTGCTGGCAAAGGTGGGAGGCTTCGAGATCGGCGTACTGGCCGGCGTGGTGCTGGGGGCGGCCTACCGGCGCCGCGCCGTGGTGCTGGACGGCTTCATCGCCGGCGCCGCCGCGCTGCTGGCCCAGGGCCTGTGCCCGCCGGTCCGCGACTACCTGTTCGCCGCCCACCGCTCCGCCGAACCGGGCCACCGCGCGGTGCTGGCGCGGCTCGGGCTCGACCCGTTGCTGGACCTGGAACTGCGCCTCGGCGAGGGGACCGGCGCCCTGCTCGCCCTGCCCATCGTCACGGCCGCCGCCGCCTGCCTGACGCAGATGGCCACGTTCGCGCAGGCCGGCGTGTCTGACCGCGAGCGCTAGTAGCGCCATGTCAGTTCGCCCGTTCGCCTCCTGCCGCGCCGCGCTCGGCTTTCTGACCATCCTGCCGGTCGCGCCCCGCGACCCGGCGGCCGGCCTCGCGCGCGCCCGGGCCTGGTTCCCGGCAGTCGGCCTGCTGCTGGGAGCAATGCTCGCCGCGCTCGACGCCGGGCTGCGGGCGCTGCACCTGCCGCCGCTCCTCGCCGGCGCCCTGCTGGTGGCGGCCCTCGCCGCCCTCACCCGCGGCCTTCACCTGGACGGCTTCATGGATAGCTGCGACGCACTGCTGGGCGGCTTCGACCGCGAACGCCGCCTGGAGATCCTCCGGGATCCCCACGTGGGCGCGTTCGCAGTCGCCGGCGTGGCGTGCCTGCTGCTGGTCAAGTTCGCGGCGCTGGCCGCGCTCCCGGAGGCGAGCCGGGCGCCGGTCCTGGTCCTGTTCCCCTGCCTGTCGCGCGCGGCGATACTGCTGGTCATGGAGTGGTTCCCGTACCTGCGGCGCGAGGGACTCGGCACGCCGCTGCTCGAGCACCCCGGCCGGTTCTCGTTATGGTTCGGTCTGCCGCTCGCGCTGGCGGCCGCCGTCGTCCTGACCGGGCTGCCGGGACTGGCGCTGGCGGCGCTGGCCGGCGTGGTCGCGTGGGGCGTCGGGGCGTGGGCGACCCGGCTGCTCGGCGGGGTGACCGGCGACATCTACGGCGCGGTGAACGAGACGGTGGAGGCCGCGGTCCTGGTGCTCGCCGTCGTCTTGGCCGTGAGTGGCGCGGCGACGCCGGGCTCTCCGCCGCTACTCTCCCAGGGATAGTGCCGATGCCGCTGTCGCCGTGGTTGGACGCCTGGGGCCTCGATGCCGGTGCGCTGCTGCTGGCGCTGGCACTGGACCTGGTGTGGCGCGAGCCCCCGGCGGTTCTCCATCCGGTGGTGTGGATGGGCAAGCTGATCGCGTTCCTGGAGCGCAGAGCACCGCCGCCCGAGCGCCCCACGGCAGCGCTGGCGGCCGGCCTGGGCATCGCCCTGCTGGTGCCGCTCGGCTGCGGCGCCCTGGCATGGCTCGCCGCCGCCGCGCTGCGCGCGGCCGGTCCCCTCCCCTACCTGCTTGGAACGGCGGTACTGCTGAAGACCACCTTTGCGGTCAGGGAGCTGGGGCACGCGGCGCACAGCACGCGCGGCGCCTTGCAGGCGGGAGCGATCCACCGCGCGCGCGACAGCCTGAAGCGCCTGGTGAGCCGCGACCCAAGCGCGCTCACCGGACCCCAGGTCGCCATGGCGGCGATCGAGTCGGTGGCCGAGAACTCGACTGACGGCTACGTCGGTCCCTGGCTCGCGTTCGCGCTGTTCGGTCTGCCGGGCGCCGTCGCCTACCGCGCCATCAACACGCTCGACAGCATGATCGGATATCGCGGCAGGTACGAGTACCTGGGCAAGGCGGCGGCCAGACTGGACGACCTGGTCAACCTGGTGCCGGCGCGGCTGAGCGCGGCGCTGCTGCTCGCGGGGGGTGCGCTCCGGCGCCTGCCGGCACGGCGCGGCTGGCGCATCGCGTGGCGCGACCACCGGCTTACCGCCAGCCCCAACGCCGGCTGGACCATCGCCGCCTGCGCCGGGCTGCTGGGCGTGGCGCTGGCGAAACTCGGCCACTACCGCATCGGCGACGGCTTGCGCGATCCGACGTGGCACGACCTCGAGGCGGCGGAGCGGCTGGCGTATGTCACGGCGGCGCTCTCCCTGGCCGCGGCGGTCGCGGTGACCGCCGTTCGCGGACTGGTCTGGGGCTGACCCGGAGGCTGGGGTGGACCCTTCGCGGCCGATACACGGCGGCCTGAATGTCGCGGAACTGCGTGCGCTGGGATTACGCGCGGCCGAGGTGCTGGACGTGGCCTACGCGCCCTTCGTGGAACGGCGCTGGGACGCGACCCGGCTACTGCGGCTCGACAACGTCATGCTGCTGCGGTCGCTGACCAAGGACCTTGCGCTCACCGGCCTCCGGCTCGGCTACCTGCTGGACCCGCGCGCCTTGGTGCAGCAGGTGCGGCGGTGGCATCACAGTTGGAGCGTCAACGCGGCGGCGCAGGCCGCGGGGGTCGCGGCGCTGGCCGATCACGGCCACGTCGCGCGCGGCCGCCAAGTGGTGTGCGCCGGCCGCCGCTACCTGGCGCAGGAACTCGGGCGCATGGGTCTGTCCTGTACCGCGGCCGTCGCCAACTTCCTGCTGGTACGGGTCGGCGCAGCCGCGGCGGTGCGGCTGCGGCTGCTCCGGGAGCACCAAGTGTGCGTGCGCGACTGCGCCTCGTTCGGGCCGGAACACGTACGCATCGGCGTGCGGCGCTTGGCGGACTGCCGGCGCTTGGCAGGCGCGTTGCAGGAGGTGCTGAGGAACGGCGATGGGTAGATGGTTCCTGGTCCGGCACGGGGAGACCGACTGGAATGCCGCCGGCCGGGCGCAGGGCCAGTCGCAGGTGCCGCTCAACGCCGAGGGACAGGCGCAGGCGCGGACGCTCGCCGCGCGCCTGCGCCTGCAGGGCTTCACGGCGGCGTACGCCAGCGACCTGCGCCGCGTCACCGAGACGGCGGCGGCGATCCTGCGCGGCAGGGACGTGCCGCTGGTCGCGCTCCCCGCGCTGCGCGAGAAGCACTTCGGAGAGTGGGAAGGAATGACCTTCGCCGAAGTCGAGGCCCGCTATCCGGAGCGGTACGCAGAGCTGTTCTCCGGGGATGGCTCGTTTGCGCCTCCGGGAGGCGAGAGCGACCGGCAACTGTTCCAGCGGGTGGCGGCGGGGGTGGACCGCCTGCGCGAGGCGCATCGCCGCCACCCCGGAAACCTGCTGCTGGTGGCGCACGGCGGCTCGCTGTGCGCGGCGATCGTGCACCTGCTGAAGCTGCCCGCGGCCAGTATGTGGCGGTTCCGGCTGGACAACGGCGGACTGTCCGCCGTCACCCTGTACGACGACGGCGGCGCGGCGCTCGATCTGCTCAACGACACCAGCCACCTGGGGCCGGGCCCCTTGGAGTCGAAGGAGTGAACGGCGAACTGATCCTGCTGCTCGGCGGCGCGCGCGCCGGCAAGAGCGCCGCGGCGGAGCAGCTCGCGCGGGCCGGCCGGCGGGTGCTGTTCATCGCCACCGCGGAAGCGCTGGACGAGGACATGCGCCGCCGCATCGCCGCCCATCGCGCGCGGCGGCCGAGCGGCTGGGACACCCTGGAAGAGCCGCTCGACCCGGTTACCGCTGCCGGGCCGATCCTGGACCGCTACGACACGGTAGTGCTGGACTGCCTCACCCTGTGGGTCAGCAATCTGCTGCTGCGGCACCCGGACGACTCCGGCACCGAAGCGGCCATCCTCGAGGCCGCCGGCGGGCTGCTCGATCTTATCGAACGCTCCACGGCAACCTGGATCGTGATCAGCAACGAGGTGGGCCTCGGCGTGGTGCCGCCGGCGCCGTTGGGGCGCACCTACCGCGACGCGCTCGGCCGCGTGAATCAACTCGCCGCCGCGCGCGCAGGCCGCGTATACCTCATGGTGGCGGGGCTCGCCCTGGAGTTGAAAGAGCTGAACGCGCAGCCGTTCTCCCAGCTCGACTGCTGACCCGGCTCCTGCGCAGCCGGTACGGCGCTCGCGGGCCGCGTCAGGCGGCGACGTGGGGTCGGCGCGCGGCCGCGGAACAGTGCGTCCAGATCGAGCGCCGCACACAGGCTATCCGCCACTTCGTCCAGGGCGGCATCCACTGCCACCTCGTACTGCAGGGACGAGGCGCTGTCGGCCGCGACGCGCTCGAGCCAGGCACGCCGGTAGGCGTCGTTCGCGAACAGCCCGTGCAGATAGGTGCCCTCGACCAGTCCGTTCGCACTGCGCGCGCCGTCCGCCCCGGTCTCCAGCAAGAACAACGGCCGCGCCAGATCACTTCCGTGCGAGCGGCCGGTGTGAATCTCGTAGCCGGTGACGGGAGCATCGCTCAGAGCGCAGCGCCCGCGCGCCGGGCGTACGGTCTTCTCGTCCTGCATCGTCGTCTCAACGTCGAGGAGACCGAGGCCGTCGACCGACCCGGCCGGACCGTCTGCCCCCACCGGGTCGTGGACGCGGCGCCCCAGCATCTGGAACCCGCCGCACACCCCGACCACGCGCCCGCCGGCCCTGGCGTGCGCCAGGAGGTCGTGGTCCCAACCCTCCGCGCGCAGGAACGCCAGGTCGAACTCCACCACCAGGCGCGCGAAGCTCTCCATCACCGCGCTCAGCAGGCGGGCGCGGCCGGCACGGTCACTCCAGGCGCCCTCACGCCACAGCGTTCGCCGACGGCTGGACGAGCTCCGGGAAGCGTTCGTGGTGTGGCCATGCTACCG
>JAKZWC010000365.1:0-3761 GCA_047515735.1 Spirochaetales bacterium
ATGCCGGTGTGAGGGTCAAGTCGGTGCAAGTCGGTACCGAACAGACGGTTGACGTGGGCGTGGAGATCGAACGCTTCGGTGGCTGCCGCTGCCGCCTTCGATCTTGTCACACTCACTGATGAGCTGTTGGTAGTGAGCATAAGTCTGCCCCGCTTGGCGCAACGTAGACAGGTGCTCGCGGCGCCAGTCGCCCTGCAACGCCTTGATCCAGAAAACGCGGCTGGGCTTTGATCCGCCGGCCGCCGGCCCTCGCGGGGAGCCGGGAGGGATCGCCATGCGGGCGCGATTCGCCGTTCGGCACAGGACCCACACCGGCGTCACACGGAGGCCGCCCTCTCCAGTACACTGCCTGCCGCAACGGGAGAGTGCTGCGATGGACTCACTGGGCGTGCTGGTGGTGGGCTGCGGCTCGATGGGAACTTCCCATGCCCGCGCCTACCACGCGATCGACGGCTTCCACGTGACCGGGGTGGTGAGCCGTGGGGCTGCCTCGCGCACCGTCCTGGCCGCGGAGTTGGGGGTGCCGGCGTACGACTCGTTCGAGCAGGGCATCGCGGCCGGCGGCGTCCAGGCGGTGTCGGTGAACACCCATCCGGACTCCCACTACCGCTACGCGCTGGCGGCGCTGCAGGCGGACTGCCACCTGTTCGTGGAGAAGCCGCTGGCGGAAACGGTGGCGGAGGCGCAGGAGCTCGCCGCCACCGCGCGCGCCCGCGGCCGCAAGGTGGTGGTGGGCTACATCCTGCGCCACCACCCGTCGTGGCGGAGCTTCATTCACCACGCGCGCGGCCTGGGCACGCCGCTGGTGATGCGGATGAACCTGAATCAGCAGTCCAGCGGCGCCGGCTGGCGCGGCCACCGCAACCTGATGCGCTCCATGTCGCCGATCGTGGACTGCGGCGTGCACTACGTCGACGTGATGTGCCAGATGACCGGAGCGGCACCGGTGCGCGTGCATGCCGTCGGCGCCCGCCTCAGCGACGAGATTGCCGCCGACATGTACAACTACGGGCAGCTCCAGGTGACGTTCGGCGACGGTTCGGTGGGCTGGTACGAGGCCGGCTGGGGGCCGATGATGAGCGAGACCGCCTACTTCGTGAAGGACGTGATCGGACCGCGCGGCAGCGTGAGCATGGTGGACCACCCGCCCGGCGAGTCCGCCCAACTGGCGGCCCACACCTCCACCGGCGGCTTCCTGATCCACCACGCCGAGACCGCCGGTGAAGGTTTCGCCCGTGCCGACCGCTTCCTCGACACCAGCGACGAGCCGGACCACGACGCACTGTGCCGCCGTGAGCAGCGCTACCTGCTGGAGGCCATCCGCAACGACCGTGACCTGGAGCCCGATCTCGAGGCCGCGGTGAACAGCCTGCGCATCGTCCTCGCCGCCGACCAGTCCGTTCGCACCGGCCAGGTCGTCGAGCTGGCCTGATATTCCGGCTTGACGGGGGCCGTGGTACTCGTAGCTGGCCGCCGCATCACGGTACGATAGGAGATCGCACGACCCACCTTCATAGTCGGGCCGGCCGGATCCGGGAAGACCGAGGCGCTACTCCGGCGAGCGGCGGACCGGTACCGGCGGAACCCGTTTGCGGCCACGCTGGTGCTGGTGCCCACGGTCCGGCACGGCGACCAGTTCCGGCGGCGGCTGCTGGCGGCGTGCGGCGTGGCGCTCGACCTGCAGGTGGAAACCCCGCGCGGCTTGGCGCGCAGGCTCTACAGCGGGCTTCAAACCATCTCGATCGGCGTCTTGCGCGAGCTGCTCGGCAGCATCACGCGCCGGCTGATCGACGCCGACGCCGCCGCTCACTTCGCCCCGCTCGGTGCCGCTGCCGCGCTGCCGATGCTGTGGGCAGCGGTCGAAGAGCTGCTGGCCGAGGATGTTTCCGCGCAGCGATTCACGGCCGCGGCCAGGGGTACCGGCGACCCGCAGATGGCGGCGATCGCCGCCATCTACGACGCGTATCGCCGGGCCCTGGAGGACCACCGTTGGCTCGCCCCGACGGCGCTGCCGGCAGCGGCGGCAACCGCGAGTGACACCCCCGCGCTGCCCTCCCTGGTGGTCGTCGACGGCTTCAGGTTCTTTCACGACGGCGAGTTGCGCCTGCTGGCCGCGCTCGCCCACAACCGCGACCTGCTGCTGGCGTTCGATCCCGAAGCGGGCGAACGCGCCCGCCACTCCTACGAGCGGCTGCACCGGCTGTTCCCGGATGCGGCGATCGACGCCACGCGCTGGCGCTTGCCGCCCCCGCGGATGCAGGGATGGGTTGCCGCCGATCGGGAAGAAGAGCTGCGCGCCATGGCGCGCGCCATCAAGCGCCGGCTCACCGACGACCACGGCCTCCGTCCGTCGGACTGCGGGGTGACGTTCCGCCGGCTCGGTCCGGTCCTCGGCCTGGCGCGGCAGGTGTTCGCCGAGTACGACCTGCCGCTGGACCCGGTGGCCGGCGAGCCGCTCGCCAATCGTCCGCTAGGCGTCTGGTTGCGGCGACTGCTGCGCTTGCCCGCGGACGGATGGCGGCTCCGAGACCTGATAACGGTGCTGGGCAGCGGCTTCATCGACCGCGCACGCTGGGGACTCGATCCGCCGGAGGTCGCCCGCATCGCCCGTCTCGGTAGGGCCCACCACCTGTGGGGCGGCCGGGAAGCGCTCGATCGGCTGGCGGCGCACGCAGCGCGGCGTAGTGGCGACCGTGAGCCCACCCTCCCCGGCATGGAGGCGAGCGGCCTGGCCGCCGTGCTGTCGTACCTCTACGCGTTCCTGGAACCGCCGCCTGCGTCGGCCGCAGCTCATACCCGTCAGGTGCAGGCGGCCCTGTTCGGCCGGCCGCCGCTGGTCCACCCCGCCGTGGGCGGCCATCCGGGGCTCAGCACCGAGATCGACACCCTCCGCGGCCACCTCGACGACATCGCCGCGGCGGAGGACGCCCTGCAGGAGGGACCGGTTCCCTTCCCGGCGTTCGTCGATCGGTTGCTGGCACGCTTGGAGGCGCCGGCGGCGATCCTGCGCGAGGCGGGCGGCGTGCTGCTGGCGCCGATGAGCGCGCTGTCGGGCCTGCGGCTCACCTACCTGGAGGCGGGCGGTCTGGTGGAGGGTGAGTTCCCGGCATCGCGCCAGGCGCCCCTCCTCCTGTCCCCGGCGGCGCGGCAGGCGCTGGCCGACGCCGGGCTGGAGCTGCCGCCGCCTCCCGAGCCCACCGAGGATGAGCTGTGGCACTCAGTGCGCAGCCGCGCCGACGGGGTGCTGTCCGCGTGGCGGACGCACCTCAACGAGCGCGGCCGGCAGGTCGCTGCCTCGCTCTACTTCGACGAAGCGGCGGGCGACGCGCCTTCCGAGCCGGCGGTGCCGGAGCCGGCCGAGGCGGCCTCCCGCCGCGAACTTGCCATCGCCTGTGCCGCCGGTTGGAGCCGCGGCCGGCGGGCGCGGCCCGATGCGGGCGCGGCGTGGGCGGTCGTGCGCCTGGCCGCGCAGGTGGAGCAGCGGCGCCGCTCGTTCGTGCATGCCGGCCCATTCGAAGGAGCGGTCGGCGCCGGCCTGCGACCCGAGCTGACCGACCGCCAGGCGCTGTGGAGCGCGACGCGGCTGGAGAGCTACCTGACCTGCGCCTTTCAGTTCTTCGGACGCTACGCGCTCCGCCTGTATGAGCTGGATGACGAGCAGGACGCGGCGGATGCCGCCACCCGCGGCACGGTGATGCACGCGATGCTGCAGGACGCCCTGCAGGACCTGATCGCGGCGGGCACGCCGCTGGCTCCGACCA
>JAKZWC010000366.1:0-2562 GCA_047515735.1 Spirochaetales bacterium
CGGCACGGTGATCTTCCTTGCCGCGATCGCGGGCATCGCGCCGTCCCTCTACGAGTCCAGCAGGATCGACGGCGCCAACCGCTTCCAGCAGGCGATTCACATCACGCTTCCGGGAATGCTGCCGACCGTTGCCTTGATCGCCACCTTGAGCCTGGGGGACGTGCTGAATGCCGGATTCGACCAGGTGTTCAACCTGTACAGCGCCGTGGTCTACCGGACCGGCGACATTCTCGACACGCTGGTATATCGGGTGGGCCTGTTGAACAGCCAGTACGGCGTGGCGGCGGCGATCGGCCTGTTCAAGTCGGTGGTATCGATCATCTTCATCGGCACCGCGTATTGGCTGTCAGGTCGGTTCCTGGAATACCGGGTGTTCTGAAGTGGCAGCGCAACAGGGCAGCACTCGGAGGTCGGGAGTCACCAGCCAGGGTTCGGCACTGTTCGATGCCCTGAATCTCGCATTCCTGGTGCTTGCTGCCGCGTTGTGCCTGTTTCCGATCATCAACGTGCTGTCGGTATCGTTGAGTTCCAGCTCGGCAGCGGCGGCCGGGCAAGTCGGGATCTGGCCGGTGGAGTTCAGCCTCTCTTCGTATACCTACGCGTTGACCAAGAAGTCGTTTCTCACTGCCTTCGTGGTTTCGCTGAAACGGGCGGCGCTGGGAATCAGTGTCAACATGCTGCTTACGATCCTGGCGGCGTATCCGCTCTCGAAGACGAAGCGGGAGCTCTGGGGCAGGAATCTCTACGCCTGGTTCTTCTTCTTCACCATGATCTTCAACGGTGGGCTGATCCCCTGGTACATGGTGATAAAGCAGGTAGGGTTGATCGACAATATCCTGGCATTGATTCTGCCCAGCGCGGTGCAGGTGTTCTTCGTCCTGGTGTTGATGAACTTCTTTCGCCAGCTGCCCAAGGAGATCAGCGAGTCCGCCCTCATCGACGGCGCCGGGCACTGGTCCATAATGTGGAAGATCCACGTGCCGCTGTCGCTGCCGTCGATCGCCACGCTGGTGTTGTTCTCCTTCGTGTTCCACTGGAACTCGTGGTTCGACGGCCTGATCCTGATGACCTCTCCGATTCGATACCCCTTGCAGACCTACATGCAGGCGATCCTCGAGGTAGTGGATCCGCTGCGGCTGAAGGGGATGACCGCCGAGCAGATCGCGGAGCTGATGAAGGTATCGAACCGGACCCTGAAGTCCTCCCAGATCTTCATTGCCGCGGCACCGGTGTTGGCAGTCTATCCGTTCCTTCAGAGGTACTTCATGAAGGGGCTGCTGCTGGGCAGCGTGAAGGGATGAGGGTAACCAGTGAATGAGAGAGAGGCTCAGGAGCAGCGCTTCGGAGGCACCGTTGCCGTATTCTATACCGGCCACTACCAGAGGGATCCGCGGGATTGGAACAACATCAGGGAGTTCGATGGCCAGTACCATCCCTTGTATGGCTCCTACCGGGGAGACGAGCCGGAGATCCTGCGGCGCCAGCTACACGACATGCGGCGCGCCGGCATCGACACGATCGTGTACGACTGCTACGGCTCGGTGGAGTTCGAGCTCACGGACATCCCGGAGGACCGCACGCTGGCGCTTCTGGCGCAGGAGTTGGCCCACCAGGAGGGCGAGAGCCGGAAGCTCGGGCTGGCGATCTATCTCGAGGGCTATGTCGCCAACCCGGACGTGGAGAGCTATCGCTTCGCGCTCAATTACGTGCGCGATCACCTGGCAGGTGCCGATTTCTATTTCCACTACGGCGGGCGGCCGCTGGTGTTGACCTACCACAACGGTGACAACCATGCGATCGACGAGGTGGAGTGGGAGAACGAGTTCTTCACGCTGCGCCGCATCCGTCCCTACCACAGCGACGTGTGGAGCTACGTGGAGCACTATCCGCAGCGTCTCAGCCGCGAGTGGATGGCGGTCAGCCCGGGGTCGGATCCCTACCTGGAACTCGCGTACCTGGCGAAGTACGTCCACCAGGAGGCCGATCTCGACTTGGCGAAGATCCGCGCGGACAGCCGCGCTTCCGCTGATGAGCGTGCGGATGGTGAGTATTTCAAGAAGCAGTTGTTGCGGGCGCGCTACGGCAATCCCGATATCATCTTCATTTCCGGCTGGAACGACTGGCAGTATGCGAACCAGATCGAGCCCGCGGTCGAGTATGGCTATCAGTACGTCGACCGGGCTGCGTACCTGCTGGGGCGGTCAGCCGAAACCGCCCCGTATCGTGCCGGTTAGTCCAGCGGCAAGTTTGACGTGGGTGGCGGTAAGATGATGGAACAGGCGGCGCCGTGCACCATGGTGATCTTCGGCGCATCGGGCGACCTGACCGCCCGCAAGCTGATCCCCGGGCTGTATGAGCTGCACGGGCGGGGTCTGCTGCCGGAACGCTTCGCCGTGCTCGGGGCGGGGCGGACCGCTATGAGCGACGACCAGTTCCGCGGGAACATGGCGGCGGCGCTGGGCGACGGCTCCGATGCCCGGCCGCGCTCGGAGACCGACCGGTTTCTCGCGGCGTTGCACTACCAGCAGCTCGATACCGCGGCCGCCGCCGAGTATGGGAAGC
>JAKZWC010000367.1:0-3182 GCA_047515735.1 Spirochaetales bacterium
CCAGTACATCGCGCAGGCTATGGCTGAGGTCGGGGTGAAGGTGAACCTGCTCGGTCAGGAACACGCCACGATGCGCAAGAACCAGGACGAGAACAACTACGAGGGCCTGGCGTTCGGCGCCGACGGGCAGCCGCAGGCGGAATCGTACCTGCTGGACTACCGCACCGGCGGCCCCAAGAACGGCAGTGGTGTCTCTCTGCCGTGGCTCGACGACGCCGTCAACGCCGTCGTGAACACGATCGACCTGGAGGAGCGCCAGGACAAGGCGAAGTCCCTGAGCAGCGATATCCTGGAGCAGGTGCTCTACAAGATTGAGTACAACGACAGCCGGCGGCACGAGGGCCGGCGCAGCAATGCGAAGAACTGGCTGGGCCCGCCGCCGCACTGGTACGTGACCAGCGGATTCGCCTACACCTGGCTGGATGACGCCTAGGTCGGCAGTCCCGAACCAGCCGGAGGGCGGGAGCGCGAGGATGCCCGTGCGGGCCTGAAGCCGGCGGCGCGCTATGCGCGCCGCTGGCGCGCCCAAGAGGGAGCCCCGGATGCTGCAGTATGTCGGCCGACGGGTGCTGCTGCTGATCCCGTCGCTCTTCATCCTCTACACGCTGTTGTTCCTCATGGTCCGCGTGATCCCGGGCGATATCGTCGACCTCTACATGGAGGGGGGCACGCACCGCTCCGGGGAAGAGCTGGAGGAGGCGCGGTCGGCGCTGCGCAAGGACCTCGGGCTGGACCACGCGATCCCGGTGCAGTACGGCCTGGCGCTGAAAGGCATCGTGCAGGGGGATCTGGGCAACTCGCTGCGCAGCCGCCAGCCGGTGACGGACGAGATCATCCGGCGGGCGCCGATCACGATGGAGCTGGCCGTCCTCGCCTCGATCACGGCGCTGCTGGTGGCGATCCCGGCCGGCGTCATCTCGGCCGTGCGCCAGCAGGGGCTGGTGGACCAGGTGGTGCGGGTGGCCTCGATCCTGGCGCTCTCCGTGCCCAACTTCTGGACCGGCACGATGCTGGTGCTGCTGCCCGCGCTCTGGTGGGGGTACGGGGCGCCGCCGATCTACCAGTCGCCGCTCCAGAACCCCGTCGTGAACCTGCAGCAGATCCTGCCGGGGGCGCTGACGCTGGGCGCCACGCTGGGCGGTACCACCACGCGCTTCGTCCGGTCCTCGTTCCTGGAGGTGATGCGGCAGGACTACATCCGCACCGCCTGGGCGAAGGGGCTGACGGAGGCGAGGGTGCTGCGCCGTCATGCGCTGAAAAACTCTCTGATCCCGGTGGTGACGATCGTGGGGCTGCAGCTCGCGGCGCTGCTGGGCGGCTCGGTGATCACGGAGGCGATTTTCAACATCCCCGGCCTCGGCACGCTCACGATCGCCGCCATCCGGCAGCGCGACTACACGCAGTTGGAAGCCAACATCCTGCTCTTCGGCACGGTGGTGGCGGTGATGAGCCTGCTGGTGGACATCTCGTACGCGTGGCTCGACCCGCGTATCCGGTACTCATGAGCAGCGGCGGGCGACGATGAGCGCACAAACAATCGAGGCCGCCAGCGGGATGCGCGCGCGGCGGCCGCTGTGGGTGCGGAGCTGGGCCCTCGCGCGACGGCGGCCGGTGGACGCGCTGGCTGCCACGGCGCTGCTGTGCGTGGTGCTGCTGGCGATCTTCCCGAACATCGTGGCGCCCGCGCACTACACCACGCAGGACTTCACGATCACACTGGCGGCGCCCAGCGGGTCCCACCTCTTCGGCACGGACGCGCTGGGCCGCGACATCTTCAGCCGCATCGTCTACGGGGCGCGGACCTCGATGATCGCCAGCACGGTGGCGGTGCTGATCAGCGCCGGGTTGGGCATCGTGGTGGGGCTGAGCTCCGGCTACGTCGGCGGGAAGCTCGACCTGACGGTGCAGCGCATTACGGACGGGCTGATGTCCGTGCCGCTGCTGCTGATGGCGTTGATCGTGATCGTGATGCTGGGGACGGGGCTGCTGAACGTTGCGCTCGCGCTGGGCCTGGTGGGGGCGATGCGCGTGAACCGCGTGATCCGGGGCAGCACGATCGCGGTCAAGGGGACGACCTACATCGAGGCGGCGCTCACGGTCGGCTGCACCTCGTCGCGGATCGTGATCCGCCACGTCTTACCGAACGTGATGGCGCCGTTGATCGTGATCTCGAGCGTGCAGTTCGGCACCTTCATCACCGCGGAAGCGGCTCTGAGCTTTCTCGGCCTCGGCGTACCGCCGCCGAACCCGAGCTGGGGCGGGATGCTGAGCGCGGAGGGGCGCACCTATTTCCTGGAAGCCCCGTGGCTTGCGATCTTCCCCGGTGTCGCGATCAGCATCACGGTGCTGGCGGCGAACCTGATCGGCGACGCGCTCCGCGACCTTCTGGATCCGCGAATGCGCGGCAGCATGTAGAAGCCGCCCCGGCGGCGAGAGCGGCCCACCGGAATCACAAGGGAGAGCAACCATGGATCTGGGGCTTGAGGGGCGCGTCGCGCTGATCACGGGCGGCAGCCAGGGCATCGGCCGCGCCACCGCGCTGGCGATGGCGCAGCACGGCGCCCATGTGGCGATCTGCGCGCGCGGACGCGAGCAGCTGGACGCCGCCGCCGCGGAGGCGGAAGCGCTGGGCGCCGGCGATGTGCTGGCCGTCACCGCCGACATGTCGGTGCCCGAGGACATCGAGCGCTTCGTGGCGGAGTCAGCGGCACGCTTCGGCCGCATCGACGTGCTGGTGAACAACGCGGTCAGTTTCCCGGTCGGGCGCTTCACCGAGATCCCGGACGAGGCCTGGCAGCACCACGTGAACGTGAAGCTGCTCGGCTATGTGCGCTGCTTCCGCGCCGCGCTGCCGCACCTCCAGCGCGGCGGCTGGGGGCGCGTGGTCAACATCGGCGGAGTGGCGGCGCGGCAGTCCGCCGCGAACGGGATGACGGCCGGGGCGGTGAACGCGGCGATCGCGAACTTCACAAAGTCAGTCTCGGACAGCGTGGCCGCCGAGGGCATCACCGTGAACTGCATCCACCCGGGCTCCACGCGCACGCAACGCCACGATCTGGTGATGGAGAACGCGATCGCGGAGGAGGAGGGGCTCACCCGCGAGCAGGCGGAGGCGCGCTCCATCGCCGGCATCCCGATCGGGCGGCTGATCGAGTCAGAGGACATTGCGGACGCCGTGCTCT
>JAKZWC010000368.1:0-2627 GCA_047515735.1 Spirochaetales bacterium
GCACACCCGCCCGCTGCACCTCGCGCAGCGCGGCAAAGAATGCCGCCGGCTGCTTGTCGAATCCCCAACGATGGTTCCAGATCACCAGCGGCGGCCAGGTGCCGGCCTCTCCATTCGCCCGCGGCGTCGGCAACCGGCAACCCGGATAGAGCACCCGGGCCTTGGCTGCCAGTGCCTCGGGAATCCACGCCGGCTCATATTCGGGCATGCGCCGCAACACGTCCGGCAACACCGCGAAGTATGCGTCATGATGGTAGTGTGAATTAAACACCATCACGTCGGCGGCGAGCGCCGAGGCGATGTCGGTAAAGGCAAACTGGAAGTCCTTCTGCTCGCCCTCCGGCGTCGGGTAGCTGAGTTGATTCTCGTGCACGTAGAGCACGATCGGCGGGCAACTCCCCCCCCACACCGCCTTCAGGTCGGCCACGTTCATCAGATCGGTGACCAGCAGCAGGTCGAACGCCGCCGAGCGCGCCACCGCGCGGGCAAAGTGCAGCGCAGCGCCGCGCATTCGCCATCGCCAGAACCGCGCCGGCAAGGTGTGCAGTTCGATCCGGTGGCGCGAGTGCTGCACCAGGCCGTCCGCGAACTCGCGGTGCGAGCCGCCGTAGAACGGCTCCAGGAACAGGATGTTCAGTGCACGCTCCAGCCGCCGTCGACGGTCAGCGCCGCGCCGGTCACGTAGCTGGCCGCGTCGCTGGCCAGGTAGAGGGCCATTCCGGCCACCTCCGCCGGTTCGCCCCAGCGCCCCAGGGGCACCTTGGCTACCACGCCGGCGTTGAGCGCCGGGTCCTCGAACAGCGGCCGGTTCATCTCGGTGGCGAATACGCCGGGGATGATGCAGTTGACGGTGACTCCGGCCGGTGCCCACTCCAGGGCCAGCACCCGGGTGAGCTGCAGCACCCCGCCCTTGCTTACCGCGTACGGGGTGCGCTCGGCCATCCCCAGGACCGACAGCAGCGAGCCGATGTTGACGACCCGTCCGTAGCCCTGCGTCTTGAGGTGGGCGGCGGCGGCGCGGCACACCAGCCACATCGAGGTGAGATTGGTGTCCTGCACCTGCCGGAACTGCTCCAGGCTCAGCGACTCGATCGGCCCGCGGATGTTGATGCCGGCGTTGTTCACCACGATGTGCAGGCCGCCGCAGTCGGCGATGGCGGCAGCCACCGTCTCCTGCACCGCGGCGGCGTCGCTCACGTCGCACTGGTAGCCGCGGCAACCCACCCCATGCTCGGCGCTCAGTTCCCGTGCCACCTCATGCACCCGGGACCCACGGGCGAGCAGCGCCAGCGACGCCCCCGCCTCCGCCAATGCGCTGGCGATCACCTCGCCAAACCCGCGGCTGGCCCCGGTGACGAGCGCCACCCTCCCCTCCAGCCGAAACGAATCCAGAACATTGAGCTTCATCGGTGGCCGGCCACCCCGTTCACGCGCGTTACTCGAACTGATGCCGCATCTGACTGCACGCCTTGCCCTTGCCGCGGACAATGTCGCTCCGCAGCCAAGTGTCGACGGTACGGCAGATCGCGTGGCTCTCGCCAAGGCGCCGTTGCAGCTCGCTCGTCGTAAACCAGTCGCAGTCGCCGTTTGCCCGTGCATCGACGTCCATCTCTTCGTCCGAGAAACCGTACACGCGGCAGATGCCATCTTCCTCTGCGGTATCTTCGATGTACGACATCCAGGGCACATCCAGCCCCAGTTGGGTGTTGACCAGTGCCTGCAGCGAACCGATCCGTGAGCCCACGTCCCAGCCCACCAGCTCCTGCTCTTCCCAGCCTTCGCCGCCCGGCAACTCCCAACGATCGGTTTCCGCGTCGCGGCGCAACAGGAATCTCGATTCCGCACCCGACGGACACTCGATGAGCAGGCGGGTGGTCGCAATCGGCTGGTCAAAACAGACCGGTACGAGGCGTTTGCCGGCGTCGCTCAAGGCGTCGCGTGCGGCGGGATTGTACGGATAATATCCGGCCGCGGGGGGCGCGTCGGCGGCACAGTACTTGTGGAAAATGCCGCAACGGTCTGCGCTGGTGGTACCGGGGGGCGCCTTGTGCCAGACATGCTCGTTGACCACCAGCAAGTCGCCGGCGCGCAGCTCCGGGTCGATGAATGGCGGCAGTCGCCGGGCATCGGGGGCCGTGAGGTCCAGGATGGGTGCCTGCGGGTCGATCACCTGCGGCAGCTGGTGCGACTTGGGTGACATCAGAAAGGGACCGTACTGCGCGTCGAAGTCGTTCAGCGGAATAATGGCGAACACCCAGTTCATGGACGAACCGACAGGTCGCCAGCGCTTGTAGTCGGTGTGGGCCCCGCCGCCCTGGTCGCCCGGCGTCCGCAGATACGCCACGAAGGCGGTCAGGTGCGCGGGGCCGGCGAGTGCGGACTCCACGGCCCCGACGACTGTCGGATGTTCGGCAATCGAGGCGAGTCCGGGTTCGGCCATCATGTTGCCGCTGACCGTGTACTTGGCCGATTCGGGATAGGTACGGGTCGCTGGATGCGCGGCACCGCGTTGAACCCGTTGTTGGACGATACGGCGAAGTTCAGCCGCCTCCTTGGCGGACAGGACATCGCGCACAATGAGATAGCCCTCCTCGTGGTAGTCGGCTATCTGTTGCTCGCTCAAGGAT
>JAKZWC010000369.1:0-5657 GCA_047515735.1 Spirochaetales bacterium
ACCTCCTGCAGCTTGGAAGCGCCGTCGATCCGCGCCGCTTCGTAGAGGTTCGGATCGATGTTGCTCATCGCCGCCAGGTAGAGGATGGAGCCCCAGCCGGTGGCATGCCAGACCGTGGTAGCTACGATGATGCCCTGGAACAGGCCCGGCTCGGCGAGGAAGTGGATCGGCTGACCGCCGCCGCTCTTGATGAGCAGATTGAACAGGCCGTTGGTCGGACTGAGCAATGCATAGGTGAGGCTGTAGACCACCACCCAGGAAAGGAAGTGCGGCAAGTATGAGATGGTCTGCACCGTGCGCTTGAACGCGCGCAACCGCACCTCGTTGAGCAGCAGGGCGAGGATGATCGGCGCCGGGAAGCCGAGCACCAGCTGCTGCAGGCTGATCGAGATGGTGTTGCGCAACACCGGCAGGAAGTAGTAGCCGCTGAACAGCCGCTGAAAGTACTTGAGCCCGGCGAAGGTGCCGCCGAAGAAAATCTCCTGCGGGCCGCCGACCGGGTTGAAGTCCTTGAACGCGATGATCACGCCATACATCGGTGCATAGCGGAACACCACGAAGAACAAGAGCCCCGGCAGCATCAGGAAGTAGATCCAGCGATGCTGCCGCAGCAGCGCCAGCCGGCGCCGCCGTCTCGCTGCGCGCGCGGCACGCCGGTGGCCGGTCACAGGTATGGCCGGTGCGATAGTCATACCTGTGACAGCTTGCGGCGTGCGGTGTCGCGCGCTAGGCCGCGGTCGGCGGGGCGTTGCGTAAAGGTGCCGGCGTCGATCAGTTCAAGGCGCCCGCTGCCACGTAAGCTTCGGTCAGCAGTTCGTTGAGCCGCTGCAGGCCGATCCTGTCGAGATCCCGCAGGAACTGGTCGTACTCGGAGAGCGCACGGGTACCGAGAATGAACTTCAGCGTCTCCTCCTCGACCATGCGATCGAGGTCCGAGCGCTGCACGTCCTCCTGCACCTTGGACCAGTCGACGATGACGTTGTGCATGGCCGATTTCTTGGCGCGGTCGAACTCGAACATGCCGCCGTCGCTGAATGGCCCGCGCTCGAAGATGTAGTTGTAGATCATGCCCAGCGCCGGGTTGTCGGAACCGAGGGCGAACCTGTCGGAGAGGACGGTCATCGACAGCGCCGTACCACGTATGAACTCACCCTGGTAGCGGCCGGTACCGAGCCGGTCGATGGTGTTGATGATGCCGTAGTCCGGCTCGCGGGTACCCCACTCGAAGTCCTTGCCCTCGATACCGTAGCGCAGGAGCGCGTAGGCATCGAAGCCCGAATAGGCGTAGTTCAGGAAATCCATTGCGGCTTCCGGCTCGCGGCTGGAAGCGGTAATCATCACGGCGCCGCCGGTGTTCTGTGGATAGGCGGATTCGGCCAGCCCCTTGGGGCCGCGCAGCTCCGGCACCATCAGGTAGCGCGCGTTGGGATCCATGTCGGCAAGCTGGGCGCTCGCGGTATGGGTTACGGAGGAGTACCAGGCGCCGACCACCGGCACCAGTCCGTTGGCGATGTGGGCGCGCAGGTCGGTCATCTTGATGTTGAAGAAGTCGGGGTTGATGTAGCCGGCTTCAAACCAGCCGCGCATCAACGTCAGGTAGTCGCGGTAGCCCGGATCTTCCACGGAGTGGCGGATCGAACCGGTGGTCCGGTCATACCAGTTCGGCCAGCCCGCCTCGAGAAAGCCGGCGGCGAAGGTCATGTTCATGCCGCCCTGGTCCATCAGCAGGACAATGGTGTTGCCGTTGCCGGCCGGATCTTCCTGCTTGAAGAACTGCAGCAGCTCGCCGAGCTCGGTGATGGTGGCCGGTGCCGGCTTGTCATAGCGTTCGAGCCAGTCCGCGCGGATCCAGACCGGGTTGTTGAGCCTTGACGCGTTGTCCGGGATGCCCCAGATCACTCCCTGCGGATCGGTCACCGTCGGCCACAGGGACGGACGCAGCCACTCCCGGATGTTGCCGCCGCGAGAGTCGAGCAACTCGGCGATCGGGCGGATCACGTTGCGCGAGCTGAAATCGGGCCACGCACCCTTGAAGATGTCGAGCCGTTCGCCGGACGAGAGCAGCAGCGCCAGTTTCTCGTCGGCCTGCTGGCCCGGCGAGAAGATCGAATGTGGTCGAATACCGATACGCTTGACCACCTCCTCCTGAATCTCCTCCAGTGCCTCGGGCGTGGATGGTTGTGCGTTCGACGTGGTGAAGATGTAGACATCCGGGATAACCGGTTCACCGGCCGCGGTCTCGGCGCCAGCGGCGGCGATGGCCGTCATTGGCGCCAGTAGCGCTACGGCGAGTACAACAATCAATGCCCTTGTGATTCGTTTCATGGCTCACGAGAGTGGTCCACGAGCGAGCCGGCGTCAAGCACGGTGCACTGCCACGTACAGAGAGGCGCGAATCTGATAGGCTGCCGGCGGAGTCTATGATCAAGTGACTGGTTATGAAGCGATGGCGCGCGTGCTCGCCGCCGAGGGTGTTACCTATCTGTCCGCTTTCCCGATGCAGGAGCTGATCGAGACGGGTGCCAGGATCGGCATCCGCCCCATCATCTGCCGGCAGGAGCGGACCGGCGTCAACATTGCCGACGGATATGCGCGGGTGACCAACGGCACCCGGCTCGGGGTGTTTACCATGCAGTACGGCCCCGGTGCCGAGAACGCGTTCGCGGGCGTGGCGCAGGCGTATGCCGACTCGGTGCCGCTGCTGCACCTGGCCGGCGGCGCTCCGACCAGCCGCCACGGTGTGGCGCCTACCTTCGAGGCGGTGCGCGCCTACCGCTCGGTGACCAAGTGGGCGGCCCAGATCAGGGATGCCGCCGACGTCCCCGCCATGATGCGGCGCGCCGTGGGGCAGCTCAAGCACGGCCGGCGCGGCCCGGTGCTGCTGGAGATGATCCACGACGCGATGCAGCGCGACTACCCCGGCGACGAGGTCGACTACACCCCGGTAACGGCGCGGCGCTCCGCGGCGGCGAGCGAGGATGTCCGCGACCTGATCGGCGCGCTGCTGGCGGCGCGCAATCCGGTGCTGATCGCGGGACAGGGTGTCCTGTATGGCGAAGCGTCGGCCGAGCTGGTCGCGTTCGCCGAGCTGGCACAGATCCCGGTGCTGACCACCCTGGCCGGCAAGAGCGCGTTCCCGGAGACCCATGCCCTGGCCCTCGGCACCGGCGGCCTGACACGCACCCTGATGGTCTCCCGATTCCTCGCCGAGGCCGACTTCATCGTCGGTGTCGGCACCAGCTTCACCCGCAACACCTTCACCACCCCGATGCCGGACAGCGCCGTGCTCGCCCAGGTGACGAACTGCGGCGAGGATCTCGGCAAGGACTATCCCGTAGCCCTCGGAGCGGTGGGCGATGCCGGGCTGGTGCTCGACCAGATGCTCGAGGAATACCGCCGCCAGGACGGCCCCAAGGTGCGTGGCGACGGCAGCGGGGCAGCGCAGCGGGTGGCCGCCGTGACAGCCGAATTCGCGGCCCAATGGGAGCCGGACTTCAGCTCCGACGAGGTCCCTATCAGCCCCTATCGGGTGATCCGGGAGCTGGAGCGGGCGTTCGCCGGGCAGCGCACCATCGTCACCCACGACTCCGGCTACCCGCGTGACCAGATGGTGCCGATGTGGAAGGCGGTGGAGCCGCGCGGCTATCTCGGTTGGGGCAAGTCCACCCAGCTCGGCTACGGCCTGGGACTGGCGATCGGCGCCAAGCTGGCGGCGCCGGAACGCAACGTGGTGAACGTGATGGGAGAGGCCGCGTTCGGGATGACGGGCCTGGACATCGAAACGGCGGTGCGTTCCGAAATTCCGATCCTCACCGTGGTGCTCAACAACGGAGTGATGACCAAGTACGACAGCCACATGCCGGCGGCCACCGAGCGCTACGGCAGCAACCGCTTGGGCGGCAACTACGCCGCGGTGGCGGCCGCCCTGGGGGCTCACGCCCAGAGAGTGGAGGCCCCGGACGAACTGGGTTCCGCTCTGCAGCGCGCCCAGGCGGCCAACCGCGAAGGACTGACCGCCCTGGTGGAGGTGCTGAGCAAGGCCGAGCCGCGCGTCGCGACCTGATCCGCGAACCGTAAGCGGCGACCTGGATTCGGGCGCGCCCGCGTCGTCCACGGGCCGGCTGGCGTCAGCTCGCGGCGGCGGCCTCCGTGCCGGTGGCCAGGCGCAACGCCACGCGGCAGGCCAGCTCGAAGTCGTCGAGGTCCAGGGTCTCCTTCACCGTGTGGGCGTTGCGCTGGCCGACCCCCATGGTGACCGTCGGCAGGCCGCGCGCCGTAAGGGAGTTGGCGTCCAGCCCGCCGTCGGCAATGCGGTACTCGGGACGGCTGCCGGCCGCTTCCACGGCCGCCGCGGCCGCCACCACGCACGGCTCGTCCAGGGTCAGCTTGAACGACTCGTAGTCCTGGCTGGCGACCACCTTGACCCGCCCCGTGATCCCTTCGCTGCTGATCACCTTGGACGCCGCGCGGCGGAATGCCTGGTCGATCTCGCGCACGATGCGCTTGCGGAAGGCCGGATCGTGGCTGCGCGCTTCGGCACGTATCGTTGCTTGTTCCGTGACCACGTTGGTGGCTTCACCGGCGTGGATCACGCCCACGTTGCTGGTGCCGCTGTTGCCTTCCTTCTCGATCTTGCCGTGCCAGCCGCCGCGGTCCAGATCGGCGATGGCGCGCGCCGCAATCGCGATGGCGCTCACGCCCCGCTCGGGGGCGGTGCCGGCATGGCTGGCCACGCCCTGCACCTCGATCTGCATGCGGTAGGCGCCGGTGGCGCCAACCACCAGGCTCGCGGCGCTGCCCCCGTCCCAGTTGAAGGCCAGCCGCGGATTACCCAGGAACGCCTTCGACACGCGCTGCGAGCCGTGCAGGCCCACTTCCTCCTGCACGAACCAGCAGAACGTGACCGGGGGATGCGGCAGGCCGCGCTCGGTGATCTCCAGCGCCGCGGCCAGCAGTGCGGCGCAGGCGGCGCGGTTGTCGGCCCCGAGGCCGGTGTCACGTCCTGCCGCGCGCACCGTCCTGCCGCGCAGCACCGGTTTGCTGCCGACACAGATCGGCACGGTGTCGAGATGGCCCGCCAGCAACCGCCGCGGACCCCGGCGCGTGCCCGGAAGCTTGAGCACCAGGTTGCCGGTATCGCCGCGCAGGGGAGTGCGCATGTGTACTTTGTCCGTGGCGATCAGCTCCGCGGCAACCCCGGCACCGCGGAGTTGGCCGGTGATGTACTCCGCGACCCCGGCCTCGGCCCCGCTCTTGCCGGCAATCGCCATCAGCTCGAGGGCGAGCCGCCGCGCCCGCGCCAGATCGAACTGCTGCGCTGTGATGATGGGGTCGCTTGCACTCATCGGCTCAGCCTGGCCCCGGCTGCGGCGCGGATGCCGGTACCGCGGCGTGGTACTGATACGTGGGATCCAACTTCTGTCGGCGCAGAATCGCGATGATGCCGCTCCAGGTCGCGATCAGCCCGCGCGGACTCGGCGGCAGGTCGTGACGGATCAGCTTGTGCAGCCGGCCCAGCAGGTAGCACGGAACGGCCGCGTACATGTGATGCTCGATGTGGAAATTCATGTGCCAGTAGAGGAAGCGCAGGATCGGGTCGAGGATGATAGTGCGGGTGGAAAGCCGGTAGTGGGGCACGTTGTCGCGCAGCCCCACGT
>JAKZWC010000370.1:0-24941 GCA_047515735.1 Spirochaetales bacterium
GCGCTCGTCCACGCCGCCGATGATTGGTCGCTGAAACAACTCGCGGCCGGCGCTCAGGCTCGGGTTGTCGTTCTGTGGCGCCCAGTTCACCGTGTGCCCCGGATAGTCGCGATAGTCCTCAAGGCGCAGCCCGCGGCCGCACACGTGCAGAACGTTGCAGGTGGCGCCGGCGGCCGTAGCCGCCTCCAACACGGTGATATCGTGCGGCTTGATATAGCTGGCATGCTCCTGTGCGGTGAAACGATCGCCGTCGCCGCCCTGGGCCGAGAAATAGATGCCGGCGGCGCCCGCCTCGATGCAGGCGGCGGCGAAGCCGGCCAGACTCTCGGCGATTGTCGCGAGGCCAGCCGACACCGACTCGGGATCGGCCTTCAGATGTTCGGTCACCTTGCCGTCGCTGATCTTGTTGCCGGTGGCATAGGGATTGAAGATGGTGGTGGCCATCAGCACCTCGTCGCCGAGCGTGTCCACCAGTTCGCGCAGACCGCTGAGCTGGGCCTCGTAAGCGGCCGACGATTGCGGCGCCGGCTCCAGCTTGCGCCAATCCGCGGGGGTCTCGATGGCGTCGACGCCGACCCGTTCATAGACGTTGTCGTTCATCACCTTGAGCAGGTCGGGGTCGGCGGTGCGGTAGTAGTCGATGTGCGCCTGCGCCATGGCGTGGCCGGCGGCGTTGGAGGCCGGAAAGTGGAACCAGAATCCGGCCGGCACCCGGTCCGGACGTTCACCTCGCAGCATCGCCTGCATGCGTTCGATTTTGTTCATCGCCTCACCATATCATCGGGCACGCGGTTTGATCACGCGCCGGTCCGGCGGGATGCCAGAACCACGGCGGTGCGGACTTCACACGGAAGACGATGAAATCGAGGCACGGGAATAGTCCGCCGGCCTTCATTGTCGGGTCAGCGCAACCGGTTTCCCGCTGACGGCCGACTCGTAGCCGGCCAGAATCACGTCCACGTGGTGCACGGCATCGGCGACGGTCACCTGCGGCCGCCGCCCTTGGTCGATGCAGTCCAGAAACGCGCACACGTCGGCGTCCGCGGCGCCGGCGGCCAACGGCACCCAGCGGTCCTTGGCACGGGGCTGGATGTCGCGTTGCGAAGAGGACCACATCTGCATCGGATCGAAGGGATGCACCGGCGCTGCCGTGAACGGCGGCTCGTCGTTGTACACCTCGAGCCGCGGACTCGCCTCCGAAAAGGTAAAGAGGCCCCGCTCTCCGATCAGGGTGATGCGCTGCACGCCGGTGCGCGGATGACTGGTGGCGCCGATCCGGCCGCAGCAGATGCTCGCCACGCGGCCGTCGTCCAGCCGCAGCGCCAGTGCACCGTAGTCCTCCACATCCAGCGCCGCGTGCTCGGCGAAGAAGTAGTTGCCGGTCATGGCGTACACCTCCGCGACCCGGCGGCCGGTCAGCCACTGCACCAG
Source organism: Spirochaetales bacterium (assembly GCA_047515735.1). GTDB lineage: Bacteria > Spirochaetota > Spirochaetia > SZUA-6 > Bin103 > Bin103. Next base: position 1,432 of record JAKZWC010000370.1, read on the forward strand.
CGCGATGGGATACACGCCCATGTCGAACAGTTCGCGCTTGGCCGCTACGAACGTAAAGCGGCCGTCCCCCAGGCGCTCTCTGCGCCTTCCCGGTGCCACCGTGCCCGGCTTGCCCTTGGCCATCAGCATGTCGCAGTGCAGCGCCTGGACGGGTCCGGTGACTCCTTGATCGATGGCCGCTCGAGCACGTTGCGCCCAACCCGACCACACCTGGGTGAACATCTGCGTGGTGACACCTGCCGCTGCGGCCGTAGCGGCGATTTCGCGTGCCGCTTCGCGGCTGCCGGCGAGCGGCTTGTCGGCGTACAGGTGCTTGCCGGCCTGGAGGATGGCGCGCGCCACCGGCGCCCTGCGCTCGACGTCGGCGCAGTTGATCGCGATGTCCACGCCATCCAGAGCGAGCGCTTGCTCCAGCGGCAGATAGGGCACCTCCAACTCCGCCGCCAGCAGCCGGTTCAGCCCCTCGCGGTATTCCGGCAGCCCCGGCTGGTCCGCCACCGCCAGCAACTCGCAGCGCGGATCGGCCGCGAACGTGCGCGCGTAGTTCTCCAGGTGGGTACGGTTGCCTCCAACCGCAACCACGCCGTAGCCGGCCCGGCCGTCCGCGGCCGACTCAGGCGTCTCCATTGCGACACCGATCTCCGCGGCTCTGCCGCCGATCTCGTGGTAGAGCGTTCCGTTCGAGCCCATCAGCGCCAGGTTGCCCCCGGTAGGGCCGGTACCCGCGCTCACCGCCAGCAGGGCGCTCTGACCGCCCGTCCAGCGCAGCGCCTCGACCGACGGTCCTCCGTCACCGCCAATGCGATGCACCCCCGCAGCCTCGCTCCCGAACCATCCGGCGGCCATCGCGCGCAGTGATGCAGGGCACTCCTCGGCGCCGCTCGCGTCGCCACCGACATGCACCGTCAGCCGCAGCGCCGCCGGCCGCCCGATGCGTCCCTCGTCCACGGTTCGCTGCACGGCACTTCGGAGTGCCTCCCAGTAACGCCTCGTCATGCGGGCCAGCATACCGGGTACTCGCAAGCCCTGCGATGGCTCCCGTTCCGTACCTACAAGTAGACAGAATATACATTATCGGAAGTCGACTGCCAGGCGCACGCCGTGGATCATCCGCCGCGATCTCTTTACAGTGTGTCCTCGATGAAGGTTGCAATCGGAGACGAGGCCCCCGATTTCACCCTGCCGACGGCCACCGGAAAGTCGTTCCAACTCAGCGCTCTGCGCGGCCGCAAGGTGGCGCTGTTCTTCTATCCGCAGGATCAGACGGCGGGCTGTGTCGCACAGGCTTGCGCCTTTCGCGATGCCTATGCCGAGTTCGTCGATGCGGGTGCGGAGGTCGTGGCGATCAACCACGGTTCGGTTGAGTCGCACCGACGATTCGGCGAGCGGCACAGCTTGCCGTTCCCGATAGTCAGCGACCCCGGCAACGCGGTGCGTCGGCTCTACGGCGCCTTCTCCGGGCTGCTACCGACCGGACGGGTCACCTACCTGGTGGATGAAGAGGGCATCGTACGGGATATCTTCTCGTCGCTGTTCCGGCCGTTGGAGCACGTCCTCCGCGCCCGCACCTGGCTCGGCACAGTCACTCGTTGAGCCGCGACAGCGTCCAGATCAGGGCGATTGCGCAGAACCCTGCCGCGAACAGGTTGACGCTGTTGAAGTGTGCCAGCCGTTCGATCACGCGCGTGAGCACCTGGTCCAGCATGCCGCCGAGCACAGCGCCGATCAGGCCGACGATGAGGGCCCCCCAGAAGTCACCAAGCACCCTCCGCCGCAACACGAAGTGGCAGAAGATGGCCGCCGCCAGACCGACGGTAATGTAGGTCAGACCGACGTCGACGTACTGGAACACGCCGTCAGTTCGGAAACGTGAGGTCGATCGAGCCCAGGTAGAGCGCATCGCTGAACTGTTCCCGGCGGTCCGCGTCGCGCCCGTAGGCCACCGCATAGAGTTGCAGTTGCACGAGTAGACCGGCACAGTCCTGGGCCAGTTCGGGATATGCCTCAACGTCGGCGTGCTCAGGCTGGAACGCTTCACACGCGAACTGCTGATACAGGCCGGTGGTAGTGTCTGCAACCCCGCGCCGCACCGAGATGCGGCCGCCCGAGCTCAGCGTGACATGCGGGTCATCGCCAACCTGCAGCGCAGCAAAACTCAGGGTGACGCGGTGATCCGCTCGCGCCGCGCCCGCTACCACGATCAGCGGCCGCTCGGTGACCCCGATCGGATGACGATCATCCGCCTTGCGCAGACTCACGAACCCGCTGGCGTCAAGCTGAGCCCGATCCTGAAGGTTGCGATCGGTGGACTCCCCCACCGCGGAGAACCGGTAGTAGACCTCGTAGCCGAAGGTCTCGACGTTCTGCACCCGGTCGCTGCCGGCGCCCGTGGGCTGGGAAAAAGTGAAGGTAACCGACGCCTGGGAAGCGGAGGGAGCCGTCGGCGGCGGCAGCAGTGGACGAGGATCGGGCAGACCACAGCCGGTCACCACACCAACCAGTGTCGCGACCAGCAACCCACCGGACAGCGGACGGGCGCGCCCCAAATCCCCTACTCGGCGGCCAGTTGGCCCTGGGTCTCCAATGCGATGAGGCGGTTGCGCGCCGCCACGGCCCAACGACTGCCGCCATGTTGCTCCGTCAGGCGATCGTAGGTCGCTTGCGCGGTACCATGATCGCCGCGCTGCTCGGCCATGCGAGCGATCGAGAACAAGGCGCGCGGAACCAGAATCGTGTCATCCCATTGGTCCAAGAACCGTTGCAGTTGCTCCAGTGCCTGCTCCGGTTGGCCCGCCTCCTCGCTGGCGATCGCGGCATTGAAGACGCTCAACGGTGCCAGATAGCTGTCGGGCCAGCGTGCAGCCACTTCCTGCCAATCGGCTGCGGCGTCACTCCACTGCTCCAGATCGAACCGGTACTGGGCGCGCACATACAACGCCCGCTGTGCCGCATAGCGGCGCGGGAACTGCCGCAGGATGCGCTCCACATCCGCAAGCAAGTCCTCTCCCAGGTTGGTCTTGCGGGTACCAGCGGGCTCTGCCCGCCAAGTCTGGTACAAATCCTGCAGGCGTTCGGCGCGTAACGCTGAACTCTCTTCGACGCTGCGTTCGCGCTCGGCCCAAGCCAACCAGACGATCAGCGCCGCCAGCATCGCCGCGGCAACCACCAGCAACACTACCCGGTGGCGCTCTACGAAGGCCGATACTACCGCCGACGGGCTCGCCGGCGCCCCCCCCGTGGACAGGGCGCTACTCATCCCCCGCTCCACTACCCGATACGCTATCAGGCACCATCAGTTGGATGATCGGTCCTTCAGGAATTCGCCCAGAGACACGCTTTCCGGCTCCTCGTCGTCATGGATGTACTTCACCAGTTCCTGGCGCTCTTCCCGCCGCTGCAATTCACGCAGAGACAACGACAGGCGTTGCTTTTCGGCACTTACCTCGGTGACCACGGCCTTCAGGTCGGCGCCCGGCTGAAGTTCCTCGCGAGCCTTGTCGATGCTGCCGCCGGCCGGATCGACCAACTGGTTGTTGGCGATGAGCCCTTCGATGCCGCCCTGCACGCGAACGAACACACCGAAGTCCGTCTTGCTGGTTACCTGCCCCTCGATCACGCTGCCACGGCGGAAGGCGCGGGCCAAGGCCACCCACGGGTCGTCGGAGAGCTGCTTCAAGCCCAGACGAATACGGCGTGCCTGCTTGTCGAGATCCACCACGGAGACCTCAAGCTCCTGTTCGGTCTGCACTACCGAAGCGGGATTGCGAACCTTCTTGGTCCACGACATGTCATCGACGTGCAGCAATCCGTCGATCCCTTCCTCCAGTTGCACGAAGGCGCCGTAGCTGGTGATGTTGCGTACGATACCCTTCACCACCTTGCCCGGCGGGTACCGCTCCTCCGCGGTATCCCACGGGTTGGGCAAGACGTGCTTGAGGCCCAGCGACAACTTGCCGCGCTCCAGGTCGTACGCAAGAATCTTCACCTGCACCTCGTCGCCGTTGCCGAGGATCTCGCGCGGATGGCCGATCTTCTTGACCCACGACATGTCGGAGATGTGCAACAGCCCCTCGATACCCGGTTCGATCTCGATGAATGCGCCGAAATCGGTGATCTTGGTAACCTTGCCAGTCACCAGATCGTCGAGAGCGTAGCGTTCCTCGAAGGTGGTCCACGGATCGGGCGTAAAGTGCTTGAGGCTGAGATTGACCTTCTGGGTCTCGCGATCGACGCGAATCACCTTGACGTTGACCTCTTCGCCGATCACCACCGCGTCCTTCGGCGACGCCACGTGCCCCCAACGCATGTCGTTGACGTGGAGTAGGCCATCGAACCCGCCCAGGTCGACGAACGCTCCGAAGGAAGTAAAGGTCTTGACGGTACCGCGGTACACATCTCCAATTGCGGCGGTGTCGTAGAACTGGTCGCGCTTCTTCTTGGCCTCACGCTCCAGCCAAGCTTTGCGGTTCAGGACGATGTTCACCTTGCCGCGGTTGTAGAGCTGTTCGACAAAGAAACGGGTATCGAGTCCGACGTAGGCGTCTTCGTCGCGCACGCGCATCACGTCGACCTTGGAGAACGGCACGAAGGCGCGCAACGCGGCGCCGAGGTCTACCTCGTAGCCACCCTTGATCTTGCTTGTGATACGGCCGGTAACCGGCTCCCCGGTCTCGCCCGACTCCTTGAGGGCACGCCACACCACCTGCTCGTCGGCCTTGCGTTTGGACACGACCACCTCGCCGTGGCGGCCCTCCTTGCGCAACAGTACGACGTTCACTTCGTCGCCCACGTGCGGTGGCTCGACGAATTCGTCAAGCGGAATGCGGCCCTCCGACTTGAGACCTACGTCGACGAACACGGTTTCCGGGCCTACCTCGATCACATGGCCTGTGATCAGTTGGCCCTCTTCCACCCGGTCGAGCCGGGTGATGTATTGCTCTTGGAGCTGGGATTCAAAGGACTGGGGCTGTGATGAGCCCGCTTCCGAGTCGCTCATAATGCGAACAGGGTTACTCCGGGAGGAAATCGCTGGGGACAATGTGGAATAGATTTTCACAAACTTCGAGGACCGTCAAGTGCGATGCGTCGATACGTTGCGCGTCCGCGGCCGGCCGCAACGCACCCATCGGTTTTTGCCGGTCACGCCGGTCGCGTTGGGCCAACGATGCGGCAACCTGCGCCACCGCACGAGCACTGCCGGAGGAGCGATGCTGCAAGGCGCGCCGCTCCGCGCGAACCACCGGCTGGGCATCAAGGTACACCTTCAGCACGGCTTCGGGAAACACCTCGGTACCGATGTCGCGTCCCTCGACCACCCATCGGCCGGCCCCGACGGTGACCCTCACCAGGTGGTTGATCGCATGCCGGACTCCGAGAATGGCGGACACCTGCGCCACGTGGCGATCGACCTCGGCGCTGTGCAACAACGGCGTGAGCTCCCGGTGATCGGCACCTACCGCTGCCCCGGCCACCTCCCAGTGCACCGTCCGCACCAGGGCGCTCACCTGCGCGGCGGGCGCAGCGGCTCCCAGACGATCCAGCATCAGCCGCGTCACGGCGCGATACCACGCGCCGGAACTGAGCCACGGCACTCCGAGCCGCGTCGCCAGGCACGCCGCTACCGTGGTCTTGCCCGACCCGGACGGACCGTCGATAGCGATCACCGGCACCGGCGCTCTCCACCAGAGCGGCTGCTCACGAATACCCTACCGGGACGGCGGCAGATGTCCGCATGGGATCCGGCGGGAGCGGCCGCCGGTCCAGAAACCACGCCACCTCCCGCGGCGTCAACGGCCGCCAGGCTCCGGGGGCCAGTCCATGCAGGGTCACCGGCCCCACCCGTACCCGCGTGAGACGGCGCACCTCCAGGCCGGCGTTGCCCAACACGCGCCGGATCTCACGGTTGCGGCCTTCGGTCAGGGTGAGCGTGACTCGGCGACCGGGACCCAGCCGATAGCTGGACAGCCGGTAGGTGACACCTTCGATGCGGCATCCCGCGCGATATTCCTCCAGCACCGCGTCCGGCACGCTACGATCGGTGAGCACGTCGTACTCCTTCTCCACTCCGAAGCGCGGGTGGGTAGCGCGCACTGCGAGCTGGCCGGCGTTGGTAAACAGGATCAGTCCCTGAGACGCGAGATCCAGCCGGCCGACATGGAACAGGCGTCCCGCGGCAGCGGGCAGCAGGCCGCGCGCCAGCGGTCGGTTCGCCGGATCGCGATTGGAGCACAGGTAGCCGGGCGGTTTGTGCAGCGCAAGATAGACCGGTTCGACGGTCGCGGTGACTTCCCTGCCGTCCACGGCAACCCGATCGCCGTGACCGACCTTGCTGCCTTGCGTTACCACGAGCTGACCGTTCACGGTCACCCGGCCGGCCTCGATCAGGCGCTCGCCGGCGCGTCGCGAGGCCACGCCGGAGCGCGCCAGAAACACCTGCAGGCGCTCGTGGCGCGACCCATCCATGCCGTATGCGGGCACGGGGTCACTCATCGGCCGCCTTGAACCTGGCGCGATCCGCGTCAGTCAGCTTCGGCAGGTCGGCGATGGAAGTCAGCCCGAACACCCGCAGGAACTCGGCCGAGGTGCCGTACTGGATCGGTCGCCCCGGAACCTCCTTGCGCCCCACCTCGCATATCAGATCGCGCTCGCCGAGAACTCGCAGCATGGCATCCGGCGACACTCCCCGGATACTCTCGATTTCGCTGCGAGTCACCGGCTGCGAATAGGCGACGATGGCAAGCGTCTCCAGCGCCGCGCGCGACATCTTGCCCTGCGAAAGACTGCCATAGTGGGGTTTGAGCGACGGCCACAGGTCAGGTTTCGGGACCAACGTGTAGCCGCCGGCGACCTCCAGCACCTGTACCCCGTGGGCGGAGCCGGCGAAGCGGCGCTGTACCTGGTCGACGGCGGCACGCACTGCCCCCACCGCCAGTCCCGTGAGCCGAGCCAACCGTGCCGCGCTCTGCGGCTCCGCCTCCAGGAACAGGATCGCTTCCACCAGTCTGCTCCGCTGCTCCATCCCGTCCGGCGCGCCGAGTACCCCGGTGGGGCTCACGGCGCCGGCGGCTTCGGAGGCGCCCGGGAAGCTGTCCGAGGAGGATGAGTCGCGTGCCGAGCTACCCCCCCGGTCGCTCACGAGCCACTACCCTGCCCGATCCGGCGCCACGGCACGGTGACCGCGCTCCACGGTGATGGCCGCGAACTGATGGCGCTGGATCACGACGATGGCCTGCGTCTTGGCCAGTTCGAGCACCGCCCAGAACGCGCAGATGATCTCGATTGCAGAGCCACCACGAACCAGCTCCAGGAACGAGAACGCCGCCGTGAGGGCCAGGCGCTCGTGTACCAGGGCGATCTTTTCCTTGACGGTGAACTCTTCATACAGACTGGTAAGCTGCTCACCTCCGATCGCCGCTACGATCTCCTTGAACGCCGCCAGCAGTTCATCCGGCGAGAGTCGCGTGTCGGCGAGCTCCCGGCTCACCACCGAATCAGGCAGCGCCCGCGGCTCGGAGCGGGTGATGATCCAGTGGGCCTGTTGTTGCTGCTCGGCCAGCACTTCGCTCAGCCGCTTGAAGCGCTGATACTCGAGCAGGCGCTCTACCAGCTCCTGGCGCGGATCCTCATACGGTTCCTCGGAGGTATACGGTAACGGCAGCAGCATGCGTGACTTGATGTGCAGCAGGGTGGCTGCCATCACCTGGAACCGGGTGAGATCTTCCAGCCGGCGCTGGACCTGCTGCGCGCCGTCCTGCGGCGCCGATCCGGCGTCCTGTTTCGCCGCCGCCAGGTAGTGCAGGTACTGGTGGGTGATGGCCGCAATCGGAATGTCGTAGATGTTGACCTCGGCACGCTGGATCAGGTGCAGAAGCAAGTCGAGCGGACCCTCGAAATCGTGCAGCTGAAAGCTGACACCCTGCTGCGGCAGTGCCGGCGCTGCCGCGAACGGTAACTCCGGGCCAGCTCGACCGACGACCTGGTTGTGCTGAGGTGGCGCCTCGGCTGCCCGGTCGGTCATCATGATCTGGTCGGACATGATTGCGAATACCCTGTCCCGTCCACGGGCGTTCAGCCGACGGCTGCGGAAGCCTTCTCGGTACCGAACAGGAGTGCGCGCACGCGGGCATCGATAGTGGCGCGCAGGTCCTCATTCTCCTCCAGAAAGCGCTTGGCGTTCTCCCGTCCCTGCCCAATGCGATCATCGCCATACGAGTACCAGGTACCACTCTTGTCGACGATCCCGTTGGCAACCGCCGCATCGAGCAGACTGCCACTACTCGAGATTCCCTTGCCGAACATGATCTCCAGTTCCACCTTCTGAAATGGCGGTGCAACCTTGTTCTTCACTATCCGCACCCGTACCTTGTTGCCAAGCGGGTTGTCCGGCCCCTTGGTGATGGTCTCGATCTTGCGCACCTCGATGCGGATGGAAGAGTAGAACTTCAACGCGTTGCCGCCGGTGGTGGTCTCCGGGTTGCCGAACATCACGCCGATCTTCATGCGGATCTGGTTGATGAACATCAGGCAGGTGCCCGACTTGGAGATGCTACCGGTGAGCTTGCGCAGTGCCTGGCTCATCAGACGAGCCTGAAGCCCCATGTGAGAGTCGCCCATGTCGCCCTCTATCTCGGCCCGAGGCGTCAAGGCCGCGACCGAGTCGACCACGACAATGTCCACCGCGCCCGAGCGAATCAACGACTCCACGATCTCCAATGCCTGCTCGCCGTGATCGGGCTGCGACACCCAGAGTTCGTTGATGTCTACCCCGAGCTGGTGGGCATAGGTCGCATCGAGGGCGTGCTCCGCATCTATGAATGCGGCGATTCCGCCAAGCTTCTGCGCCTCGGAGATGGCGTGGAGAGCGAGCGTGGTCTTGCCCGACGACTCGGGACCGAAAATCTCGATGATGCGGCCGCGCGGGTATCCACCCACCCCCATGGCCGCGTCGAGCAGCACCGAACCGGAAGGCACCACTCTGATGTCGGACCGTTGGCCGGCCGCTCCCAACTGCATGAGCGAGCCCTTGCCGAACTGCTTCTCGATCTGCAAGCGAACTGCGTCGAGGGCCTTTATCCGCGCCGGATCGGGCCGTACGACGAATTCCTCCACCGCTACTTCCCGCCCTTCGTCGCTGCCGTTATTGGACTGCTTCGCCATGATCCCTCCTGGGATATTCGCCGGGCTGTCACCGAGCCATCGTGCTATCCCGCGCGGTAGCAGCCCGTGTGTGATGGTAATGATAACGGCGCGGTAGTGGCTGGCGCTTCAAAACAGTGTCGTGCCCATACCTCGATCGCGAGGTTGCTCGAGCCGACTTCCTGTCCGCATGGTAGGCCAGCCGCGATCCAGCGGTCAATTGCGCAACCTGGTCCGAGAATGCCGGCCAGCAGCCGATGCCCGGGTATCGATTCATCGTCTTCCATGTCACGGAGTGACCATGCTGCCTCAGAATGTACGCTCGGAGTCGAGCAGAATCGTCACCGGGCCATCGTTGACAGCCGCCACCGCCATATGCGCCTGAAACCTGCCGCCGCTCACACGCAGTCCGCACGCCCGCAGGCGCACGATCAACTCCTCGTAGAGGGCCTCGGCGCGGGCCGGCGCGGCTGCCCGGCCGAACCAGGGCCGGCGCCCGCGGCGGGTGTCGCCGTACAGGGTGAACTGCGACACTACAAGCACCTCGCCGTCTTGTTCCTGCACCGAGCGGTTCATCCGTCCGGCGGCGTCGGGGAATATCCGCAGGCCACGAATCTTTTCTACCAGGTAGCCCAGGTCGTCCTCTCCATCTTCGGCCGCTACCGCAACGTATACCAGCAGCCCCGCTCCGATCCTGACCCGAAACTCGGATTCCTGGGACCCGGCCATAACGGGACCGGCGGAGGTCACGCCGGCATCGTCCACCACCCTCACCTCGCAGTTGCTGACGCGCTGCACCACCGCACGCATCAGCAGGGCCCGGCCGCGGCAAGAGCCCGCAGCGCGGCGGCCGGTTCCGAGGCACCGTAGAATGCAGTGCCGACTACCATTACGTCGGCGCCGGCGCTCCGGGCCCGGTGTGCAGTCATGTCGTTGATGCCACCGTCCACCTGAATCAGGTACGAGGCCGCGGTCGCCTGGCGCCTGGCAGCGACCTCGGCCACCTTGTCCAGACAGCGGGGAATGAGAACTTGGCCGCCATACCCGGGATTCACGGTCATGACGAGGACCAGATCCAGAACGTCCATCACCTCGCCGATCATCGCCGCCGGCGTAGAGGGCACCAGCGCCACCCCGGCTCCGACCCCGGCCGCACGGATCGCCTGTAGCGTACGGTGGACATGGATGGTAGCCTCGAGATGAAAGGTAATCAGGTCGGCGCCGGCGTCCGCGAACGCCGCCACGTGGCGCTCCGGCTGGCTCGTCATCAGGTGCACGTCGAGCAGCAGCTCGGTGCGGCGGCGGAGGGCTGCCACCGTCTGGGCACCGAAGGTTATGGGCGGCACGAACCGGCCATCCATCACGTCGATATGGATCCACTTCGCCCCGGCACGGGCGGCGAGTGCCGCCGCCCCCGCCAAGTCGGCGCTGTCCGCCGCCAGAATGGAGGGCGCCACCACGGTTTGTCGCGGAGCGCCGGCAAGCGGCAGAAACGGACGCAGGCGCGAGGCGCGGCTCATGTTGGAGCAAAGGTAGGCGGTTGTCACTGGACGGACAACCACGGACAACCGCACTCAATTGACCCTGGCGGCCCGCACGGTGTAGCCTTTAGTCATAGCATACATCCCACATGACCGATCGGCAGCTCACGTTCGCAGAGAATGACATCGCGCACATGGTAAACGGTGCGTACGGCAAGTTGCGGTCCGGCGCATTTGGGGAAGCCGCCAAGCTGCTGGAGCGCACCCTTGAGCTTGACGTGGAGTATGAGGGTGTAGGTGCTGCGCTCAAGAGCGTGCGCTTCTGGGTCGAACGCCAACAGCGGATGGAGGAAATCGAGACGAGCGCCGACCGGGCCGGCTATTTGCTGGACCAGTGGGCCGCATTCCGCGGCTTTGCGGCTCGCATTGGGGACCTGCCGGAGCGATGCTACCAGGACATCAAGCACTACATACACGCCACCGTCGTGGCCTACCTGCTGCAGACCTCAACTGCGGAAACTTCGGCAGCAGCAAACGCCGGGTATACGCGCCCGAGCGCGCAGACCCAGCGCTTGTTGCTGCTCGGCCATTCGTTCAAGGCAATGGGCGATTTCGCCAACGCCATCCGCTACTTGGAGCACGCCCGGCGCCTCGCTCGCGACTGGGCGCCGCTCTTGGCAGAGCTCGCCGACTGCTACTCTTTGATCGAAGAATCGCGTGCCGCCAAGATCTTCTTTCGCGAGGCATTTTTCCTCGGAGCAGCAGAAATACCGATAGAAGAACTCGAGTCCCCGATGATTCGGCGACTGTTAGTCGCCGTGGAAGCCGCCGGAGTAACCCGCAACGTTCGCGAGTGGGTCCCGGTCTACGGCGTCCTCTTGGGCGCCTTCAGTGTAACTCGCGAGCTTACCGCACTGGAATACGGAAAGCTACGTCAATCCATCTTCGAGCTGGAGCAGCGTCTCGGTGTGAACCCCGTATCGAACCGGCCTCCGGTGGACACTCCGGAACCGAGCGACGATCACGCGGCCTTGATACCGCGTTTGATCAATCGCTACTTCTGGTTGATAGCGCACTATCTTGCTACCCATGAAGAACGCGCCAAGGTGGACGACATCCTACGCCGTATCAAGGTGTTGGATATCGGCGTATATCAGCAGTACGCCGGCTAGTACAACATTCAACGAGCGCAAGCACGCCACTTGCCTGCAGCATGAGTCGGAGTAAAGTAATGACAGATACCCTATCAGGTCGCATCAGTGAAATGATCAACGAAGAAAAGTGGACCAGAGCCGACTTGTCGGGTTACTCGACCTCCAGTTTCAAGACCCTTGACGAGTTGCTCGAGGAGATGCTCTCGGCAGACGCTCAGGACGAGGCCCAGGAGGAAATCCAAGAGATCTGTGAAGAACACTTGCAGAACAGCAGAGACAGTGTGATTGGCCTGTACTTATCCGGCATTCTGGCTCTCAGCAAGCGCATTGTGGACGATTCCAATCTGGTCGTGCTGACCAACATGTTTGTCGACGGTGAGAAGTGGAACATCGTGGAGTACCTCTGTGAACGTATTTTGCATTACGGCGAGAACAAGTTTGCGCTCCGCACATTGGCCGAGACCTATGGCAAGAAGAACGATCATGAACACCAACATAAAATACTCGAACGTCTCATTAAGGTCGACTATGAAGATGCTGACACAGTACGTAACCTGGGCGATAAACGGGAACAGGAAGGTGACTTAGACGGGGCCCTGGATTACCACAAGAAGGCACTCCACCGTTACATCAACCGACGCCAGTTTTCTCAAATCAAGCAGCTGTGGGAGAAGCTCATCGAGCTGCAACCGGAAGACTTCGAAGGCTTGATGCAGATCGAAAACAAGGTGGTTCAGGCACTCGGCGGGGACCGCGCGATTACCTTGTTGGAGTTACTCTACCCATACTACCGAGAAAAGGAAGACTGGGATGCCTCGGTCGACATACTGAAGCGGATTCTCAATCACGATCCCAGGAAGAGTGGTGCACGGGCCGAATTGGTAGATGTCTATACCAGTCGTTATGCCGGCCACAGTCATCTTGAAGAATACATCAAGGTATCCAACCTGAACCAATCCTGGCGCAATGTGCACGATGCGATCGCCGACTTCGAGAAGCATATCAGCTTTGATGAGGGCAATTACGTGTTCCACCGCACCTGGGGCATAGGACGGATCAAAGAGATCAAGGACGACCGCTTCGCAATTGATTTCCTGAAGAAACGGGGACATCACATGTCGTTGAAGATGGCCGTGAACGCACTCAATATTCTCCACAGTGAGCATATCTGGGTGCTGCGCGCTACCGTGCCCCGCGAGAAGCTCAAGACCCGGGTCAAGGAAGACCCCGCGTGGGCCCTGCGCACGGTGATCAGGAGCTTTGCCAATGATGCGGACATGAAACGGGTCAAGGCCGAGCTGGTACCACGAATCCTGCCACCCAACGAGTGGTCCAAGTGGAGCACCGCCGCACGGCGTATTCTGAAGACCGATTCCGCCTTCGGCACGGTCGCCGGAAAACTCGATCACTACTCGGTCCGGGCACGGCCAATTTCCTTTGAAGAAAAGACCTATAACAAGTTTCGCGCCGACAAGAACTTTTTTAGTCGGGTGCAGACACTGCACGAGTTCCTCGACCACGCCCAGGCGGAATCGGAGTATCTGGCAGAGATGTTCGAGTACTTCGCTGGTTTCTTGAAGGCCTCCTCAGGTCAGATCGAGAACAACGTAGCGAGTTTCCTGATCATCGAAAAACTCACCGGCAAGTATCCTCATCTCGATCCTGGGGTGCGTGTTGGTTTTCGCGAACTATTTGTTGAAATCGATGACTTGGAGGAAGTCTTCCAGTTACTCGATGGCGCCGGTCTTGATAAGGACTTCCTAACTTATATCCGCAATGATATCGGCGCTTGGGCACATATCTATGCGCGCATCTTTCTGTTCCATCCGACACGTCCGATCCTCGACGAGTTGGCGAGTTCGGAGCACACCGAGGTAGTAGCCGAGCTCATCGCGAGCATCGTCGACGACTACCGCGAACACCGGCAGCCGTTTGTGTGGCTGGTCCGTAATGACCCGGAGGATGTCTGGTTCCAACGTCATGGCATCAAACCGGAGAAGGTCATGATCGGGATGATTCATCTTCTGGATCTCACCTATCGTGATATCGGCAATCGCCGCGAGGTTCCCGCCAACCGTAAACTGAATCGGCAGATCTTCGATTATCTCTTCAAGGAACGTCAACTAGCGGAGTTTATCAGTACCGCAAACGAGGAGTCGATCACCCGCATCTACACCTTGGTGGAGGACGTAAAAGAACTTGATCCGTCTATAAAGATCCGTATTCGACAGCGTATCAAGGAAAAATTCCCGGCGTACAAGTTTGCCAATGAAGCGGAAAAGGACACGGTACGGATGGGGCTCCTGGTCACTCGCTTCGGATATGAAGATCGACAACGCGAATTGCGTCATATTCTGGAAGTGGACATACCCGAGAACTCGAAAGAAATAGGGCTCGCTCTGCAAAAGGGCGACCTTCGTGAGAATGCCGAATACAAGGCCGCTTTGGAGAGGCAGGAACACCTGAAGGGTGCCGTGTCACGACTCCAGGAAGATCTGCAGAACGCCCAGATATTCGACCTCGCTGAAGCGAACGCCTCGGGGGTCTCGTTCGGCACCGAGGTCGAGCTTACCAATATCGACAGCAACACCAAGGAGCGCTACGTAATTCTTGGTCCGTGGGAATCTGATCCGAAACGCAATATCATATCCTATCTGTCACCGCTGGGTGCCGAGCTGTGGCGGCGTCGGACCAACGACGAGTTACAGTTCACCATTAACGAAAAACGCTTTCATTATCGCATCGAACGCATCGCCAAGGTCAAACAGCAAGAGGTTGCGACGCGGTCATGACCAAACAACAGTATGACTTCTTTGCCGCTAACGGATTCCTCAATCTGGGACCGGTTCTGGACCCTGCCGAAGGCGCCTGTTTCGAGGCCATGTTCGACGAAGATCGCCGGAAGCATCCCTATTTTTGGCACGATCACGGGCATCACCAGCACGCCAATTACGATGCTTTGGTGACCTCGCCGCAGTTTGACGAGCTGATCCGCCATCCGCGTTTGTTGCCGTTGATAGAGGAGTTGATGGGCGGGCCGGTCTGCTTCGGTGAGATCGGGTTGCGGTCCATGGGGCCGTACGACGGCACGCTGCATCGGAGCTGGCACCGGGACCGGGCGCATTGGCATGACCATCCGTTACGCATGGACTACGTGCAGCTCGTGGTCTACTTCCGCAACGTGGATGCCGGCACCCACTGTCTGTCGCTGTCTCCCGAGTCGATTTCCGATCCGGTGCTGGACGATAACGCGGCGCAGCTTGCCCGCGGGGGTGTCCATGATCTGCATGGCCCAGCCGGCACCTGCGCGCTGTTCAACGTATCGGTGCTGCACACGGCGACCACCCGCCCCACGCAGCAGATCCGCAAGACGGCACAGATCTATTATGGCCATCGTCACCGTGCTCCGCTGGCGAACGACTCGGCGATTCCGGCCACGTTCTGGCGCGACGCTCCTGACGCCGAGACGCGGGCCTTCTACGGGGTGTTGAACGACCGTACCCGTCTTTACTTGAAGGCTTTCGGCACACCGGCAGAGTCCGCCTGACAGACTCCGCCGGTCACCAGCGAAGAGAGCCTCTGACAGGATCCTAAAAGCGCTGCCACCAGGCAAGCTTCAGCAGCCGATAGAGGGCCAGAGTCACGCCCACCGCGCAAGCGCCGACGGCCATTGTCAGCAGCGCGTTGCGCAACGTACTGCCGCCCTGCCACCACGGCTGCACTACCTCGGCCATTGTCCATAGGAGAGCCGCCAACAGCGTATTCGCCGCCACCAAGCGGACCATGTGTCCGAGCAACCGCTCACTCCTCAGGTGCGGCATGCGGCGCCGCGCCATAACCAACAGGGCGACGGCCCCCGCGGAAAACGCGATGGAATTGGCGACCGCGAGTCCGGTGACCCGGAGTGAGGTCTCCTTCAGCACCAGTGACAGGGGAATGTCAATTGCGGCGATCATGAGAGCCGCCAGAAACGGCGACCGGTAGTCGCGCGTGGCAAAGAAGTAGCGCTGAACGAAGTTGAACACCCCTACGCTGACCAATCCTACCGCGTAGCCGGCGAGGACACTCCCGGCCAGAGCCGTGCCCGCAGCGGAAAACGTCATTCGTTCGAGGGCCACGCGAATCACCGCTTCGCCGAAGAACAGGTAGAACAGGGCCGGTGGCAGCAGCAGGTCCACGATCATCATGAGACCTCCGGCGAAGGTACGGGCCAGCGCCACCGTGTTGCCGGCCGCGGCGAAGCGACTCATGCGCGGGAAGTGGGCGGTAACGACTGACACCGAGAAGATCCCGAACGGGAGCTGCCAGAACACGACTGCATTGGCAAGGGCCGAGGTGCTGCCGTCCTCCAACCCCGAGGCGAACACAATGGCAACCTGCTGGGCGATTGCGAACATGGAGGCGGACGCCACCACCGGGACCCACTGACGTACGATGCGCCGAACCCGCGGGTCCGACCAGTGGAAGTCGGGCCGCAAGTCGTAACCGCGCCGCAGGAAGACCGGGAGCTGGCCCACGATTCCGCCGATACCGCCCGCCAGGATTCCCACTCCGGCGGCCAGCAGACCCCAGTGCCGGTGAAACAGCACGATGGCGACGATCACGTTGACCGAGAACAGCAGCGGCGCCAGTGCCGGAACAACGAACACGTCGTGACAGTTGAGGGCAGCCATCAGCACGGCACTGATGCTCACCAGCAGCAGATACGGAAACACCAGCCGGAACAGCGCCACCGCCAGTTCCATCTTCCACGGCTCGGGGAAGTCCAACACGACGCCCACCACCGGCCGCGCGAGTACTACCACCACCACTACCAGGATCGACACCGTGGCTGCCAGCAGCGTCAGCAGGCGGCGTACGAGGGCTCGCGGGTCGGCCGGTCTGCCGTTGTCCTGGTGCACCAGTGCGTGCGCCAGTTCCGGGATCACGGCAGAGGACAGTGCCCCCTCCGCCAGCAGCTTGCGCAGGTTGTTGGGGATCATGTAGACCGCGTTGAGCACGTCGGCAACGCCGGTCGCCCCGAACACGGCGCCGATCACGGCAACCCGGACGAAGCCGAGCACGCGGGACACGCCGGTACAGACCACGAGTGCAAGCACCGCGCGGCGCGGCTCCGTGCGGTTATCCGGCGTCGCTGATCCCATCGAGATAGTCGGCCAGGAAGCGGCGCCGAAACGCGCCGAACGAACCGTTGCGAATGGCGCTGCGGGTGTCCTCAAGCAGCCGCGCCATGAAGGCGAGGTTGTGCCAGGTGGTAAGGACCGAGGCCATGATTTCGCGCTGGTTGAACAGGTGGCGCAGGTAGCCGCGACTGAAGCGAGCACACACTCGGCAATTGCAGGTGGAGTCCACGGGTTCATCGCTGGTGCCGGCTCCCGAGCCGCGCAGCGACAGCGGCCCGTATCGGGTCAGGGCCCGCGCGTTGCGGGCAACCCGGGTCGGATACACGCAGTCGAACATGTCTGCGCCGGCCGCGACTGCCTCCACCGCGTAATCGGGGCTGCCCACGCCCATGACGTAGCGCGGGCGGTCCGCGGGCAGCAACTCCAGCGAGAGCGCAAGGAACTCCAGGAACCGGCTGCGGCTCTCGCCTACGGAGAGCCCGCCCACGGCATAGCCGGGCAGCTCGAGACGGCGCAGCTGATCGGCAGAACGGCTACGCAGGTCGCGGTGAAAGTGACCTTGCACAATGCCGAACAGCGCCCCTACCCGATCGTGGGCGCCATCTTGTAGGGCAGCACACCAGGCTCGCTTGCTGGCGACCGCCCAACGGTGAGTCAACTCCAGCGCACGACACGCCTCGTCGCGTCCGGCCGCCGCCGCGGTGCATACGTCCAGTGGCATCAGGATGTCACTTCCCAGCGCAATCTGGTTGGCGACGACGCTGGCCGGGGTGAACCACAGCGAGCTGCCGTCCAGGTGCGACTGAAAGCGCACGCCGTCCTCGCTCACGTGACGCAGGGTCGCGAGCGAAAACACCTGGAAGCCGCCGGAATCGGTGAGCAGACTGCCATCCCAACCCATGAAGCGGTGCAGGCCCCCGGCCTGGCGAACGCGCGCAATGCCGGGACGCACAGCCAGGTGGTAGGTGTTGCTCAACAACACGCGGTACCCCATGGCCGCCAGGTCCTGCGGCCACATCGCCTTGACCGATGCGCTGGTGGCCACGGGCATGAACACCGGGGTGCGCGCCAGCCCGTGACTCGTGACCAGGCGCGCGGTTCGCGCCGCGCTGCACTGGTCCTGCTGCTCGATTACGAACTCCACGACGGCAATCGAAGTTGCGCCTCAGGTACGGGCGACCTGAAGTAGCGTCACTCCTGCCAGCAGGAACAGCAATACCGCGCCGAACGCGCCGACCTCCGGCGACAGCACGCCGTTTTGCGCCAGAATGTCGCCCGCCAGCCGCAACACGTAGAACACCACCGAGATACCCAACGCGAGCAGCATGCTCATAAGCAGAATGTTCCGGCGCATCACTCCGCCCACTGCCGCGGCGATCAGCGTCACCGCAAGCGGTGTAACCGCGAAACTGATCTTGCCGTAAGACTTGGTAAGCGCGGCACGATAATCACGCCCGGCGCGACGCAGCGTGTCCACCCACGCCAGTGCATCACGATAGCGCATCTCGGTCACCTCACGGTTGGCACGCCGAAACGCGGCCGGCCCATCGGCGAACTGCGGCGCCGAATAGCGTTCCCGATGCTCTTCGGTCATCACCGGAGAGGCGCTGCCCTCGCGCCAGGAGAACCGCCGCACGTCCTCGAACAGCCATCGACTGCCATCCCAACGCGCCCGCTCGGCGTCCAGTCGCATCGTCACGCCGCCGCCGGGAGCCCGTTCGATCACCAGCACCTGAGACAACTCGGCGCGTTCGTCGTCGTAGCTGCCGGCATGGTACACCACGCGGCGGTCGGCACTCGTGATCGTCACGTCGAAGTTGTCGAGCTGCAGCCGAATGTCCAGCGCGGTGCGCTGCAACTGGTTCTTCATGCGCAGCGTATCGATGGCTACCGCATCCTCGAACAGAAACAGGGCACCGCTCAACACTACGCCGAACATCACCAGAGGAGCCACCAAGCGCCGCAGACTGACTCCGGAGCCGAACATGGCGATCAGCTCATTGCGCGCGTAACAGGAGCCCAGAGTGTGGGCGACCGAGAACAGGAGAGCGATGGGAACCGCGTACGTGATGCACGTCGGCAGGTACAGCAGCGCAACGCGCGCAATCACGCCGGGCGCAACCCCGGTGGACAGGTAGCGATACAGGTTGGGCGAAATGTCGGCCAGCTCGATGATCAGGACGAAGAACAGTACCGCTATCGCGAATACCGGCAGCAGCGAGCTCAGAATCATGCGCTGTAGCCGCATCGCCACCGCCACAGCACATAGAGCACGCCTGACAACGCGAGCACCACCAGGTTCGGTGCCCAGATCGCCAGGGCCGGAGTGAACTGATGCCGCAGCCCGCCGCTGTGGGCGGACACCAGCAGCGACCAGTACAGCGCCGCCATGATCATGCCCACCAACAGGCCGTAGGCGCGGCCGCTACGTGGTGCCAGGAAACCCGCCGGAACCGCGAACAGGGCGAAAACGAGACACGCCGCGGGCACTGCCAGCTTCTTGTGGAACTCGAACAGATGATTGCGAAGGTCGCGGTCGGGCTCCGGCTCGGACGCCGCGATCAGTCTATGGTGCTCAGCGGAGAGCCGCTGCCGCTCACGTCGGAGCAGTGCGCTGCGCGCGGTCGGCGGCGTGTCCGCCAGCCGTGCGGCCACGGCCCCGATATCGAGCAGCAGGGCATGAGTGGACTCGGCCTCGTTCTGCAGTTGGCGGAGTGCTCGTTGCGCCCGCTGCACGGAAATTGCCTGCCACACGTCCGCCGAACTCTGCTCCGCCGGCCCGATCTGCACCAGGGCCTCGACGATCTCCGGCAGCACGATGTGGTATTCCATGGCGGCAGCGCGGACATATTCGAAGTCACCGGGGGCGGCGCCGATGAGGTGCGTGAAGACGTTGCTGAGTTGGAGCGAGATCACTCCGGCCTGCTGCCCGCTCTCGCGCAAACGGACATGTGCCGCGGTAATCACCCGTTGCCTGCCGGAGTCGTCGCGATCGATGATCGTGACGTCGCTCAGCACGTCGCCGCTCACGTCGCCGGTCACGATGGAACTGTCCTCGAAGTGCTTGACCGTATTCGGCTCCAGTTCCAAGCCCGGATTGCTGTAGAGGATACGCCGATAAATGCGGTTGAACTCGATGGTGCCGGCGGGTAGCAGTACATCGTTGGTGGCGAACGAGAGCCCCGAAAACACGCCCCCGAGGAGCATCACCGGTGCCATTCCCCGCAACAGCCGGATGCCGGAGGCCTGCAGCGCAATGAGCTCCCGGTCGGCGCGCAGGCGTCCCAGAGCCATCAGCGCCCCCAGCAGCGTGGCGAAGGGAAACGCCAGGTGGATGATCTGCGGCAGGGAGTACAGCACCAGCAAGGCGACGTCGCCCAGGGGCACTTGCTTTGCCATGATGTCGGTGGCCGTTACCAACAGCACGTTAATGAAGAAGATCGAGAAGAAGAACAGAGACGAGACCAGCACCGAGAGCAGAAACTCACGCGCTACGTAGCGCGTCAGGAGGCCGCTGCGATACATCCGTCTAGGGAACGAAACGCCGTAGGGGTGCAGCCGACGGCGCAGCGCCGCGCACGGTGCTGGCCCCAGCGGTAGCAGGCCGGCGGCGCAGTCCTACGGCCACCTCGTCGGGTGGCGTAACCGAGCAACGGCGCGCGGCGCGTGGGCAGGAACTTGCGGAACGCCACACTAGAGACCGTGCACGCCGCGCGCCTCCGACAGAATCGCCACCCCGGCTCCGAGAGTACCGAAGTAGATCTGTCCGCGCGCCGCCGCGACCACCGCGACGTTCAGCGAGGGCAGGCCTTGCGCCAGGCTGATGGCGGCCCACGTCTCCCGTTGCGGATCATAGCGCACTGCGCCACCGCCGAAAGTACCGAAATACAACCCGGCGTCGCCGACCGCTCCGGCCAGTATCCAATCGTCGGGAAGCTGACCATCGGCAGCGCTGAAGTGAGTGATGCGGTTCGGACCTGCCTCCCAGCGATACAACCCCGCTCCGAACGTCCCGATCCACAGCGTCGCGTTATCCTCCGCCACGATGGCGGTGACGTTCTGAGGACCGAGAGTCGCATTGACTTCGTCGAAGCTGCGCAGCGTGCCACTCCGCAAATCGAGGCTCACCAGTCCGAGATCGATAGTGCCGATCCACAGGGTCTCGTCGACCACCAGCAGGGCGTTGATGAACAACCCCGGCAGCAAGTCGTTGCCGACCGGGCTCCATCCGGACGCGTCGTGGCGCCACAGGCCCTGTCCCAGCGTGCCGGCATACACTACCCCGCCGGCGTCGACAACCGCCACCACCGGGCTGGGTTCCACCCCGCCGAGGACCGGCTCCTGGCGCCAGCGGCTACTGGAACGAGCGTACACCGAAAGCCCCTGATCGGTTCCCACCCAGACGTAGCCTCCTACCGGGTGGATGTCACGTACTCTGAGCGAGAGCAGCGAGTCGGGCCCCTCGCGGAATACCTGACGCCTACCCGTGGATCGGGTATAACGGACCAGTCCGCCGGTCCAACTCCCCACCCACACGTCATCGCCGTCGGTGGCAATCGCGGACATGTTGCCATCCCCCATACCGAGCTGCCTGGGGGTCAGATGACCCCACATCAACCCGCGCGCCAGTTCCCGATACCTCGGCACAGCCTCGGTACCGAGCTCGGCCACGTCCACCTGATCGAAATGGCGCTCGGCGTCTCCGCCGATTCCGACGCCGTGCCGGTACGCCAGGTGTGCCGCTGCCAGGCGCAGCTGCGCCAGCCGCTGCGCCTGGCCTGGCGCAGCCGCGGAATCCGTGAGTGAATCGTGCCGCGAGCTCAGACGTGCCGCCAGCAAGGCGATCGCCTCCTCGTAGTTGCGCAGTGCGCCGGCGTAGTCACGCTCGGTCTCCAGCAGTTGCGCCAGGCGGCTCGTCGTCTGCAGATGGTAGTCGGTGGCAGCCGTGGCGGACAGCAACCCCCGGTCGGCCAGACGGCGCACCGCGCGGCGCGTCTCGGCCAGGAAGAAGCGTTCCTGATAGGCGTCGTTCCGAGCCGCCGCGACCGTCGCCGACAACAGCAGCGCCTCGGCTACCAACGGGGATTCGGGGTAGTGCAGACGGAGCCGGCGCAGGGTGGCGGCAGCACCGTCCCGGTCACCTGCCGCCAGCGACGCGCGTGCCGTCTCGATCAGTTCGGAGGCCGCGGGAGTCAGTGCCGGATTGGCATGGATCGCGGCAACGCCGAACAGGGCAGCCCACGCCACGACCAGCGTCGCCGAAAATCGCCACCCCGCCGCCTGGCGGCGCGGTTTTCCACCCATCCTTACCTCCGCGCGGAGCTCGTCGGCGATCCTATGGGCTCCGCAAGCGCCCGCTAGCGCTACCAGTCGAACGGGACACGACGCAGTTCGTTCATGTTCCGGGTGCCGTACGCGAGAAGATTGAAATGCCCCGGCTGTACCATTCGTCCCGTCAGCGCGGCGACATCCTGCGCCGTGACCGAGCGCAGCATCCGTGCCGACTGATCCATCTCGATTACCCGACCGAACATCTGATACTGCCCGGCCAAGCGCTTCATGCGGGTTTCCATGTCCTCTTTGGCGAACACCATACTGCCGGTGATGTGGCTGATGGCAGCGTCCACTTCCCGGCCCGTGAGCGGCTCGTCCGCCAAACGTTGCAACTCCTGATTCAAGGCTGCCAGCAGCCGTGGAGCCAGCTCCGGCATCGCGTTGGCGTAGATTCCCCAGCCCCAGATATCCGAGTAGTGGCTGCGAAAGGACTCCACCGAATAGCACAGTCCTTGATCCTCGCGGATGTGCTGGAACAGCCGCGAGCTCATCGACTCGCCGAACGCCGTGGAAAGCAGCACCAGAGCGAGGTAGGTGTCGAGATCGAAAGTGGGATCGAGGGTGACGCCGAGGTACACCTGAGCCTGCTGAAAGTGTCCACGGGTGTACTCCCGCGACCCGTAGCACGTCGGCCTCTCCCGCGACATTCCCGGAGCCGCCTCCCCGTCTACCGCCAGACTCTCGTTCAGGGTGTGCGCCATCCGGTCGAAGTCCAGCGCTCCCGCGGCGGCCACGATCAGATGTCGAGGATGGTAGCGGCTGCGGTAGAATGCGGTGAGATTCGGAGCTTCGATGCGTTCTACGTCCGCCACCACGCCGGCGACCCGAGCAGCGAGTGGATGGGAGCGCCACAGGCCCTCCAGGTACAGCTGGTAGCCCTGCTCATCCGGGGAGTCCTCGGCGGCGCGGATCTCGTTGCTCACCACCACCTTCTCCTTGGCTATCTCATCCTCTGCCAGAGCGGCGTGGCTGACCATGTCGCACAGGATGTCCAGCGCCAGCTCGGTGTGGTCCGCCGGCAAGGTACAGTAGAAGCAGGTCGTCTCCTTGTCGGTAAAAGCGTTGATGGAGCCGCCGACGCGATCCACTTGCAGCGCGATGTCCAGGGCCGTGCGGCGCGCGGTGCCCTTGAACAGCATGTGCTCCAGGAAGTGAGCGTACCCGCGCTCATCGGAGCGCTCATCGCGCGAGCCACTCGGGTACCAGAAACCGATCGAGCACGTCGCCGTCGTGGCGACGGGCTCGCATAGCAGGGTGACGCCGTTTGCAAGCGTCCCCTGCTC
>JAKZWC010000371.1:0-2969 GCA_047515735.1 Spirochaetales bacterium
GGGGTGAGCGGCTCACCCGGCCGGCGCAGGATGAACACCGCGCGCCGCAGCGCGGTGTATGAGGTGACCCCTTCGTCGGCGGCGTCGGGGACGCTGCCGAGCCACAGGAACTCGCCGTTGGACAGCTCCAGCATCGGCGAGCAGAGAAACTGGAAGCCGTCGCCGAGCTTGGGCAGCTGCTCCCAGGTGCGCCCTTCGTCGTCGGAACGCAGCACGTACATCTCGGGGCGCTGCTTGCCCACGGTGCCCGGCTCGGGTTCCGGGATGCGCGCCCAGGCGCCCAGCCAGAGGGTGCCGTCACTGGTCTGCACCAGGTTCTCCGGCCCGCCGGTGTCCCACGCCCCCGGCCGCCGGAAGTCGACCACCCAGGGCGTGCTCCAACTGTGCCCGTCGTCCAGCGAGCGCGCCGCTGCCGTGCGCCCGAAGGAGCAGTAGGCATGGGCGCTCGCCTCGCGCCACACCGCGAGCAGCGCACCGCTGTGCAGCCGCGTGACCAGCGGAAAGAAGCCGCAGCGCAGGCGGCGCTGCGCAGGGAGGCTGAACCACGGGGCGTCGACGTCGATGTCCTGCGCCGCCGCAAACTGCCGCAGGTCGGCGTCCGGCGGTACGTCGTAGTTCAGGTCGGCGGGACTGACCCGCACGTCGGGCCGTCGCGGCACGCGCGCAAAGCGGCGCACCAGCTCGACGTTGCGGTGGGCGTACACGCCGTCCCAGTTGTGAAAGGAATCGTGCAGTGGGCCATTCATCGCTGGGTTATCCTCTTGCTCGTGCCGCGCACCAGGCTGCGGGCGTTGCAGCGCTCACGGGTAGGTTCGGTACCGGGCCAGCGGGCGCCGGTGCGGGCCGGCGCCAGCAGCAGTTGCAGTGTCTCCAGGAACGGCGGTGCCAGTCCGTCCCCGGCGCCGGCGATGCGCGCCGCCAGGTGCGCGGCGCCCACGTTGGAATAGGAGTTGCCGAGTCCGGAGAAGCCGGCCATGCCGTGGATGCGCCGCTCCGGGTCGAACACGCCGATTGCCGGCAGCCCGTCGAAGGTGAACGACTGCAGGCCGCCCCAGCGATGGGTCACGGGCGCCTCCGCCAAGTGGGGGAAGATCTCTCCGAGCCGCGCGTGCAGGCGGCGCTGGTGGGCCACGGTGGGACTGAAGCCGGCGCTGGCGATGCGCCGGTTGCGGCGGCCGTCGGCCGCGTACTGTGGGAACAGGCTGTCGGGTTCGTCGCGGGTGCGGCCGCCCCCGAACAGCAGCCGATAGCTGCCGTCGCGCTCGCGGATGTCGCGCCACCACGCCAGACCGGAAGAGAAGCAGCCGCGGCAGGGGCGCTCGGCGAGCGGGGCGGTGACCAGCACTTGCCCGCGCTCGGCGCGCAGGGTGCCGGTCAGGGCGGGCAGGAGTTGCGGCACCAGGGCGTTGGTCGCCAGGCACAGGTGGGCGGCGCTCACGCTGCCGCGGGCCGTGCGTACCAGGTGCGCGCCGTCGGCCGGCGACTCGATGGCCACTACCGGCGACTGTTCGAAGATTTGTACCCGCGGCGAGCGCGCCACCGCGACGCCCAGCCCTACCACGAAGCGGCCGGAATGGAACTGCGCGTCGCGGCGGAAGCAGGCGCCGCCGGCGAACAGGGGGTTGCCGGTAACGGCGCGCGCCGCCGCGGCGTCGAGGTAGTCGGCGGCGAAGCCATCCTCGGTGAGCATGGCGGCGTCGCGGCGCAGTCCCGCCAGCGCCTGCTCGTGGTCGGGGAGATCGCCGCGCACCAGCAGATTCTCGCCGAGCACCTCGTAGTCGCAGGCGATCCCGTGGTGCGCCATCTGCTGCTCCAGCAGCTCCTGGTTATGGTGGCTGAGGGCGACCAGGCCGCGCGCCACTTCACGGGAATGGGCCGCGGCGAGCTCGGCGTAGGAGACCGACAGGCCGGTGACGATGCAGCCCTGGTTGCGGGAGGAAGCGCCTTCGCCGACCTGTTTCGCTTCCAGCACGATGCAGCTCAGACCCTGTTGCGACAGGTAGTCGGCCAGCTTGAGCCCGGCGATGCCGGCGCCTACGACCGCCACGTCGGCGCGGGTGTCGGAAGCCAGCGCGGGATAGCGCGGCCGTTCGATGTCGAGCCAGTAGGGCAGACCGTAGCCCGTCAGGTCGATGGTACGTAGCGGCATCAATTCACCTCCCGCAAGCGCACGGCGCGGATCTCGCAATCATCGTTCACGAAGTCGGTATGGAATACGCACAGCAGGTCGCCGTCCTGCAGCCGCAGCACGCTCGGATAGCCGCAGGCGGTGGCCCAGCCGTGGTACGGACCAGGCGACCGGTACAGCATTCCCTGATAGTGCCACGACCCGCCGCCATCCCAGCTCGCGCTGTAGCCGATGCCGGGGCGCAGCTCGTCCATGTCGCGATACACGCAGATGATGGCGTGGCGCAGCGCGAACAGGCGCGGGCAGTGGCCGTGGAACCCGGTCGCGGCAAGGGCCGTCCAGCTCCTGCCACCATCTTCCGAGTAGCACTGGCAGGAGGCGTAGGGCGGTGCGTCGGTGCGCAGCACGGTGAGCAGCCTCCCGTCCGGCAGGGGCAGGGTATCGGGCTCGCGCAGCTCCAGCGTGGCGTCGTCGCTCAGCAGCACCCGCTCCGACCAGGTGGCGCCGCGGTCGCGGGAGAATGCTACCGCGGCCAAGTTGGGCTCTCCCGGCGTGTCGCTGCCCTGGAATCCCAGCAGCAGGCGGCCCTCCGGCAATCCGCGCACCACTCCCCGGCCGTATGGCTCGCTGAAGGCGGCGAACACGCGGATTTCGGGGCCGGGCGGGTCCCAAGTGCGGCCGCCGTCGCTCGATCTGACGGCGTAAGTGTGGAACCGGTCGCTGTTCCAGCGTGCCTTGCCGGCCAGCATCAGCAGCGTGCCGTCGCCGAGCTGCAGCAGGCGCTGGGCGCCGAACCAGTCCCAGCCCGGCTGCGCCAGCAACGGCGCCGGCTCCTCCCAGG
>JAKZWC010000372.1:0-3023 GCA_047515735.1 Spirochaetales bacterium
CAGGGACAGCCGGATCTCGCCCCCATGAAGCGCTTGTTTCCGCTCGGCGTGGTGGGATACCCGTGGAGCAAGGTGGTCGCCGAGCAGAGCCTGTTGTTCGCGCAACAAGCCGGTTTGCCCGTGGCGATCTTCCGCTTGCCGCAGACCAGCCGCTCCAGTGAGGGATTCACCCAGCCAAATGACACCACCGTGCGGGTGTACGCGGCGATCAATGACCTGCAGATGATACCGGACGGGTTCTCGTTCCAGGGACACAGCCACTCGGTCGACACCCTGAGCCGGATCTGCACCGCGGTCGCGGCCAACCCGGAGCGGCGGTTCACCCTCTACCACTGCTGCAACCCCAACCCGGTGCAGCACGAGCTGGAGCTGGCGGATTTCGGCCTGTATCTACGCGAAGTTCCCTACGATGCGTTCAAGCGCGCCTGCCAGGCGCGTGGCGAGGCAGCGCCGCTGCACGGCTTCTGGGCGCTGCTGGATCACTTCTCCCCGTACTGGTTCAGTGCCAGCAAGGTGCGAGCCCCGCTGCCGGTGTGCGACCGCGCGCTACGCGAAGATTGCCCGTTTCCGATCGAGTGGCCCGCATCCTGACCATGTTCCGGCGCACCAACGACTGGGTCAGACGGCATCGGCAGCAGTGGCCGTTCCCGCTGGCTGAGCCGCGGCTCGACTACGACCGTCTGCTGATGCGGGCCGAGCGCTACGCCGAGCGCATGGGGGTTTCCTTCGCTCAGACCTATCCGGAATGGATACGCGACGGGCTGGCACAACTGGTGCGGGCGCTGCAGGCGCCGGAGGCAGGCCTGCTGGAGAACAAGCGCGCCGTCGCGGTCTCCGATCTGAGTCGCGGCCTGCGCAACAACGCCGCGCTCGCCGGCGAGCGGCAGCGCCATCCCGAGATCGACCGGGAGGAAGTCAAGCGGCCGCTGTTCATCATCGGCATCAACCGCACCTGCACCACCTACCTGCACCACCTACCTGCACCGCCTGCTCTCACGCGATCCGCGGTTCTGGACGCTGCGCGGTTACGAGTTGCTGGAGCCGGTATTGACGCATGGCACCTACGCGGAGACGGCGTGGACTCCGGCGGACGTACGGCGCTTGCGGCTCCAGGACGTCGTCGTAGCCGCCGGATTCAGCGAGTCGTTCGCCGGCGTGCACGATGTCGCCGTCGACGAGCCCGAGGAGGACTTCGGGATTCTCAGGCAGACCTTCGCGTCCTGGTCCAACACCAACATCTACCAGGTGCCCGAGTACGGCCGCTGGCTCGAGGCCACCGGTTCGCTACGCGCCTACGCCTACCACCGCCGTACCATGCAGCACTTCACCTGGCAGCGGCACCTGCGGCAGCCGGAGCAGCAGGCGCAGTGGCTGTTGAAGGCTCCCGTGCATCTGATGGAGCTGGAGGCGCTGGTCGCGGCTTATCCGGACGCCTGCTTCATCCAGACCCATCGCGAGCCGCGGCAGTTCATGGGCTCCTGGTGCAGTCTCATGGAGCAGGTCCGCTCCCGGATCAGCGAGCCGCCCACGCGCCACGCCCTCGGCCAGGAGCAGTTGACGTTCATGAGCGACATGCTGGAGCGGGCGGTACGCTTCCGGGAGGCTCATCCCGAGTTGCAGCAGCACTGGTGCGACGTGAACTACCTCGACCTGGTCGACGACCCGTGGGCTATCGTGCGCCGCATCTACGAGCACTTCGACTGGCCGCTGGAGCCGGCGGCCCTCGCCGCCATGGAGGCGTGGCAGGCCCGGCAGGCAGAGAAGCGCCGCGGCGAGCGTCGGCATCGCTACAATCTGCAGGACTACGACCTGACTGCGGATGCGGTCGACGCCGCGTTCTCCCGGTACCGGGATTTCATCTCCAGCCGCTGACTCCGGCTCAGGACTCGCCGGTGAACAGCACCTTGCCGGTTGCGCCCGAGTCGAACACCCGGAAGGCCTCGTCTGCCCGATCGATCGAGTAGCGATGGGTGATCAACTGCTCCAGCGGGATGTCCCGGTCCAGCACGTGAGCGACGATCTCTTCGTGCTGGCCCAGGTTGTAGATCCAGGATCCCATCAGCGTGAGCTGGCGCATGATCATGCCGCGGAAGGTGTCGAGCTCGAACGGCTCACCGACGCCGACCAGCCCCAGCCGCGCCCATTTGCCGGCCGCCGCGACCATCGCCTGCTGTGCCCGCGGACTGCCCGAGTAGTCGGCCGCCGCGTCCAGTCCGCGTCCGCCGGTCATCTCCATGAGCTCCGCCACCGCGTCCTGATCGGCGACGTTGATCACCCGTTCGGCGCCCATGGCCCGTGCCAGCCGCAGCCGCTCGGGCTGCAGGTCCAGGCCGACGACCCGTGCCCCGCGGGCGACCGCGAAGGCCGTCGCGCACAAGCCCACCGGGCCGAGTCCGAAGATGCCCACCGTGTCGGCTCCGGACGGATCGATACGCTGTATCGACTGATAGGCCGTACCGCCGGCGCACGAGATCACCACCGCGCGGTCGAAGCTGAGCGCCTCGGGGATGCGCATGCAGTTGCGGGCCGGCGCCAGGATGTACTCGGCGCATGAGCCGTCGTGCACCGACCCGTAACCGGTCCGCTCCGGGCAGAACATCACCTCGCCGCGGCAGCAGTAGCCGCAGGTCCCGCACCCCACGTGCGGGTAGACGGTCACCCGGGCCCCGGGTGCGACCGCGGTGACGTTCGCGCCCACCGCCTCGACCACGCCGCACGGCTCGTGTCCGGGAATCGTGTCGGGCGCGCCGTTGAACGACTTGCGGAACTCCACCAACTCGTCCCAGCTCTTGCGGTAGAAGTGCATGTCCGTTCCGCAGATGGAGGAGGCGACCAGCCTGACCAGCACCTGCTCCGGTCCGGGCTCCGGAACCGGCAGCTCGCGAACCTCCAGTTGGCGGTTCCCCGTGAAGACGACGCATTGCATAGCCACAGGGTAGCAAATACTGCAACCGCTTGCCGCACGTCGTCCTGGACGCCGTTGGCGCAGGCAGCGATTCTCGGTGAATGAGAGCGGAATGGAC
>JAKZWC010000373.1:0-4610 GCA_047515735.1 Spirochaetales bacterium
GCATGACACGGCGAGCGTGCGCGCATGACACGGGGCCGTTCGGTCGTGTGTCATGCGCGCACGGTCACCAGTTCGGGCCGCCGAACAGCAGCCAGCGGCGGCCGTCGCGCGCTCGCTCGATCACGCCGTCCGCTTCCATGCGCGCGAACGCGGCGCGGCAGTCGCGGCGCCGGTAGCGGTCGGTCGGGTCGAACCCGATCATGCGGGTCAGGTCCGCTTCGGACAGCGGCGGGCCGGCCAGGTGCGCCGCTGGGTTGTCGATCCGCTCGGTTGCGCTCCGGATGATGGCGCCGCCCTTGCGCCGCGGCTTGCCGTCCGGGCCGCGCACTGGCGCCGCGATCGTCCGCGTAATGGGGTGGCCGTGGTGCGCGCTGCGGCCCAGCCAGGGAACCACCGCCAAGTAGGCGCGGAGCATACGCGCCGAGTCCGCGCCGTATTCGACCATCCGCGGCCAGTTCAGGCGGTCACCGTTCGCGGCCACGCGCGGACAGCGGATCGTGAATTCGACCAGCGGATCAGTAGGCGCCGAGGGGATCACGGACGGGAACAGCATCGCCACGCGGCCGATACCAGGCACCGGCACGTAGGCGAGCCGGAGCATCCGGTCCAGCGCCTCCGGGAGCTTGTGCCAGTCTCGCCGCTTATTCGCCCAGCCGTTCGGGTGCAGCCAGTCCTCTACGTTCGGCGGCTTCTTGCCCGTGGCATCGTAGATGCGTTCGGCGTGCTCCGGTGACGCTGCCAGGCGGATTGTGTGCCACTGGCCGTCACGATCAGCCACGGCCAGGTGCAACAACGCGGAAGCGAACAGGCGCAGGTCCCACGGCGCGCCACGGCCAGCCGCCATGCTCTCTCCGCCGGAACGGTCGAACAGCCACAGCAGCCAGCTTGTACAGCCGCGCACGGCATCGCCGCTGAATTCGGGCAGCAGCCACAGTTGCCCGTCCTGCGCCGGTGGCGCGTCCGCTTGCGGGAAGTCCGGCAGGGTCGCATCGTCGGCGCCGAGATTGCCCAGGCGCGCCAGCGATCCGCGCGTGCCCAGCACGAACGGCGGTCGCTCGGTCGGCATGGTTTCCTGCCACCGCTGCCATGCGTCCACCAACGGGGCCAGCGGGTGGGCCACCGCCGGCCACCCGCCGACCGGCGGCGCGGTCCAGCGCAGCAAGTTATCGTCGGTCGACTCGCCAAGCGTGTGAATGGATATGCGGCAGTAGTGCATGAGTATCCACGGCCGCGCCCAGCATGACCAGCCGAGCATGACCAGCGGCCAGCGGAGCAGCGCCACCAACAGGGCGCGGCGCCTTACTTCTCAGCGTCTACGGTAAGGCGCGTGTCTCCCGGCCGCTCCGTAGGAAGTACCTCGCCGGCACCTCGGTTACCCCTCGTTACCGGTAACATGGGTATGATTCCCATGCGCGCGCACACACACACGCACGCACGCTCGCATGACGGTTAATGCTTTGTTACCCGTAACGAAAGGTTACGTGCTCAGAACAGGGGCTGCACCACGGGGCTGCATCGGCGCACCTTCGCCGCTTTCCCGGTGTCGGGCAGGCGCGCGGTCTGCATCGGCCCGAAATTCTTCGCCATTCGGCGGTCAAACTCGCGTTTGCTGATCGCGGCGCCGTCCGGCTGCACCCTGCAGTAGCGCCCGTATACCTCGACGCTGATCGCCGTTCCCTTACGGTCGGCTATCAGGTTGGCTTTGATCCATTCGCCCGCCGGGTCTTGCTCTGCCTCGGCTTCCTGCGCTGCCAGCCGCACCTCGGCTGGCACGTCGGCTTCGCCCACGGTCGGGCCGTCCGGCAGGTCGATCAGCCACTGTAGGATCTGGCCGGCTTCATCGCGCAGCTTGGCTTTGAGCGTATCGTCGGGCCGTTCCGGCTTGTGGCGCGCGCCTACCTGCCGGATGCGCCGCCAGTAACCACTACTCGGCGGTGCTGACGGCGCGTCGTTTCCGGTTGCGACCAGCTTCATGCGCGACCTAAATTGGAAGCTGTTCTGCCGCATGAAATTGGCCACCATCGGCTCGCCGCTGACCATTTGCAGCACGAGATCCGTCCGCCAAGTGCCCACGGTCGGCTCGTTCACCCATACCAGCCGTTTGCCGGCCAGCCGTGCAAGCCACTCCTTATGCTGGTGGTGCTCGCCTACCAGATTGGAAGCGCTGACGGCGGCGCCGTAGCTGCCGAGTACATGCAGCAGCGTCTCCGC
This sequence comes from Spirochaetales bacterium, assembly GCA_047515735.1. Taxonomy (GTDB): domain Bacteria; phylum Spirochaetota; class Spirochaetia; order SZUA-6; family Bin103; genus Bin103. The sequence continues at coordinate 2,212 of JAKZWC010000373.1, forward strand.
GATGATGCTCTTGCCGGTGCCCTTCTCGCCATAGAGGAACAGCATAGCCTCGGCCCGACAATCGCCTGTCAGCGCTCGCCGCGCCCACCATCGGATGTAATGGGCGGTTGCGTCGGGATCGTCGCACGCTGACACTGTGTCGCCCAGCACGCGCAGAAACAGCGCCGGCACGCCGCTTTCAGGTACCGCGCCCAGCGCCATTGTCACGCGGTCATGCTCGGTCGCGGGCCGAACGGCGCCCGTCTGTAGGTCAAGAATCCCGGCGCCGTTCGGCAAGCCGGCGAGCCAATCGTTAGCGTCAAGCAGATCTCCGTCAACGTCGAGCATCCCCTCCAACTCGCCCATGATGGCGTTTGATCGGAGTCCACGCTGGCACTGTTCGCGCTGCGGATGGTTCTGCACCTTGCCGAGCATCACGCGGCCGGCGTCCAGGGTCCACAACGCGGTCTCGCTTGATCGGTAGTACCAGCCGCGCCCAGCCACGAACATGGCGCGTGTACTCAGGTCCGCTTCCATGCTGCGCGCCGCGTGGTAGGCGCCATGCTGCGTTGACTTCTTCTTGGTCGGCGCCGCCTTGATCGCCGGCGCTGCAGCAGCGCCTCCGCCGTTCAGCACCGCAGCAGCAGCAGCGTTGAGATGGACCGCGCGGCCGTCGGTGCCCTCGACGGTGACGCCGGGAGCCACGGCCGCGTCGATCAATGCCTGCACGTCAGCGGCGCCGCGTTTGGTATCGGCGTCCAGCCAATCCGAGATGTCGCGGCCGTGCGATTCGGTCACCTCGAAACCCAGTTGCTCGGCGGTGACGATGCGCACGCGGCGCGCCTTGCCGTTGCCCCGGTGACCGACCAGCAGGGCCGCCGCGACGGTCGCAGCGTGCTTCACTCCCGGCTTGTCGGTGTCAGCGAAGATCACCACGTCACGGCCGCTCGGCATACGCTCGGTGTGGAAGTCGCTCCACTTCCCGCCGCCGTTGAAATTGCAGGTCGCGGTGAAGCCGAGGGAGTGCAGGCGGTCAACGTCCTTCTCGCCTTCCACGATCAGCACCGGTGGCAAGGTAGCCACGGCGAGCGCGGCAACGGCAGCGGCGTTGAGGTGGACGCCGAAGCGCTCGCCCTCGATGGTGGCGCCCTCGTCGGTGGCGAGCGGCGCGGTGTCTGCTACGGCGTGCAATTCTTGCGCGCGGTACAGCAGCCCGCCGCCGCAATCGGGCTGGCACCATGCCCACCCGTCCGCCTTTGCCGGCACCTTTGGCGTCGACTCCGGGAACCAGTGAGGACGGTGACGGATGGCGGTTTTACGCTTCCCGCTTTTCGAGTCGCGGTACTTGACCACCTCCAGCAGCGGCGCGCCGTAGCGGTCGCAGTAGCGCCACTCCGTCCTGCTGTCGTCGCCGCTGATCGGTAGGTGCCGCACCACGGCGGGGTTGTCCAGGCCGGCGTCGCGCATTAGCCGCTTGATACCTGCGCCGTCCGCATCGCCGGCCGGCGCGCACTGGCGGCAGAACGCATGACCGCTGGCCGTGACGCGAAAACGATCCTCGCCGCCACAAGAGGGGCAAGGTCCGTGGTGCTCGGCGCCGACCCGATGCAAGCCCGGAACGTGGGCGAGCCAGTCGGCCTCAGTCGGCCGATTACTCACGGGTCGGCCCGCTTGATCTCTTGACAGATCGGGGACGGGCGCCGATACTCAAAATGGTTGCTGTGTCGCCGTCATTGGCGCCGCAATTAGTCGGGCTGGTCGATGATCGCCTCATCGTACCTCCTGCATGGTCTCGGGCCGCTCGCCGATTCACTGCCGGCGCAGCGGCCCTTTTTATTTGGTGGTACTCACTTCATGCCGGCCCCGAATGTATCACTCTCCGCATACGCCGTGTCAACTGGTGGCGAGTTATAACGTTTGTGCAACTTCCACGGTTGCAAGTATTTACCGGGAAATTACCGGTAAATTACCGGGCCAACTTGCATGGCGCGGCGGTATCTCTTTGCGTAGCAAAGCGGACGGGCGCCGGCTTCTTGCCGAAATGTCAACAGTACCTGTTGACACGATGGGCAGTTTCAGTGCCATCGGGGGTTGACGGTCGTCCGATCACCGGCGCCTGTCATGCGTCGTCACCCCAGGTCAGTTTCGGCGGATCCCCCGTCGCCGCCTCCGGCGCCAGCCGGAGGGGGAAGCGGCGGCGCTTCACTTCTCTATCAATCCCTCCGAGCACTCATCAAGCGCGACGGCCGAGCGGTCCGCTTCGTAGCGTGCCCGCTCGCCGGCCACCTTCTCTTTGAGAGCGGCAACCCTGTTGTGGAGAGAATCGTCTGCCGGGTGCTTCGCCGCCTCGCTGGCCATCTCGGCTACGTGTCGTTCCGTCTCCGCAATGCTGGCGCCCCACTCGGCAAAGGAAGCGTTGA
>JAKZWC010000374.1:0-8046 GCA_047515735.1 Spirochaetales bacterium
CAGTGGGACGGTCGCCATCAGCAGGGGAATGACGATCAGCGAAACTACGGAAATGGTGCGCGGCATTGAGCGCCTCCTTGGGAGCGTGATTCGACAGTTGCTGATGGCAGCGGGGTGTCCGCGCCCACGCAAGGCGGCCACGCGGGCGAGATCGGCAACGCGTCGGCTGTCGCGGTGTCGCCACACGCCGCTGGCGGCGGGTAGGATGTGCCGGGGGACAGCAGATGGCAAAGGCGGAGCGCGACTGGCGCACGCAGGGTGTGCGCGTGGTGACGAACGAGCGGCTGGACTTCAACACGCCGCAGACGCCGGGGATGACGCGTGCGGCGGCGATCAACCGCGCCAGCGCAGGCGCCGAGAAGCTGTGGGCAGGCACGGTCGAGATTCATCCCAACGCCAAGACCGGCGCGCACCACCACGGGGCGCTGGAGAGCGTGATCTACGTGGTGCGCGGCCGGGCGCGGATGCGCTGGGGGGATCGGCTGGAGTTCGTGGCGGAGGCGGGGCCCGGCGACTTTATCTACGTACCGCCCTACGTGCCGCACCAGGAAATCAACGCCAGCCGGGAGGAGCCGCTGCAGTGCGTGCTGGTGCGCAGCGATCAGGAATCGGTGGTGGTGAACCTGGACATTCCGGTGGCGGAAGAGCCGGAGGAAGTGGACTGGATCGATCCGATCCACCCCGGCCGCGCATAGCGGCGCCGGAGCCGCGTGCCAGCGCCTATGATACACTCCGCACCATAGCGCCCGGGTCCACGCGACCGTCGCCCACCGAGGATCGAAACCATGCGTTCGTTCAACACCGCCGGCCCCGTCAATCCGATCGATCATTACCTGATCGCGCCGCTGTCGAGGATCGATCTGGACGAAGTGCTCGGCTTGGTGCGCGATAAGAAGTACTTCGTGCTGCACGCGCCACGGCAGACCGGGAAGACGTCGGCGCTGCTGGCGCTGGCCGAAGTGCTGAACGAGCGGGGCTACGGTTGCGTTTACGTTACGGTCGAAACCGCCCGCACCGCACGCGAAGACGTGCAACGGGCGATGCGCGTGGTGCTCGCCACGCTCGCGAATGCGGCGGATGCGGCGTTGGGCGACCGATTCCTCAGAGACGTCTGGGCGGAAACCCTCGCCGAGTTCGGGCCGGACTTGGCGTTGAGGGTAGCTCTGGAGCGCTGGGCGGAGGCGTCGCCGCGGCCGCTGGTGCTGCTGATCGACGAGATCGACACGCTGGTGGGCGATTCGCTGCTGTCGGTGCTCCAGCAGATCCGCGCCGGCTACCCCGGCCGCCCGGCACGCTTCCCGCACTGCGTGGTGCTGTGCGGCCTGCGCGACCTGCGCGACTACCGCGCGGGCGCCGCGGGCAGCCCGTTCAACATCGCCGCGAAGTCGCTACGGCTGGGCGACTTCTCGCGCGAGGAGACGCTGGCGCTGCTGGGCCAACACACGGAGGAGACCGGCCAGCCGTTCGCACCGGAAGCGCTGGAGGCCGTGTGGACACAGACGCGCGGCCAGCCCTGGCTGGTGAACGCGTTGGCGTACGGTGCCTGCTTCGAGAACAAGACGCTGCGCGATGACCGTTCGCGTACGATGACCGCGGACGACATCGCCGCGGTCCGCGAGGACCTCATCGTGAACCGGGTGACGCATCTGGACTATCTGGCGGACAAGCTGCGCGAGGATCGCGTGCGGCGAGTGATCGAGCCGATGCTGAGCGGCACGGACCGGCACGCCTTCACGGACCGCGATATCGCGTACGCGCGCGACCTGGGGCTGGTGGCCCGCGATGCGCCGTTGCGGGTAGCCAACCCGATCTACGCCGAAGTGCTGCCGCGCGAACTCGCGTGGGTGGCGCAGGAGACGCTGGACCTGTCGCCGCCGCGGTACGTGAGAACGGACGGCAGCCTGGACGCGGAGTTGCTGATGGAGGAGTTCCAGAGCTTCTTCCGCCGCCACTCGGAGCACTGGAGGAACCGCTTCGCCTACGCGGAGGCCTGGCCGCAGTTGCTCCTGCAGGCGTACTTGCAGCGCGTGGTGAACGGCGGCGGCCGCATTGAGCGGGAGTACGCGCTGGGGAGCGGGAGGGTGGACCTGCTGATCGTGTGGCCGCTGGCGGACCGGGTGCAGGAGTTCGTGGTGGAGTGCAAGGTGGTCCGCGAGCACGACGGGCTGGAGAGCGTCGTGGACGAGGGCGTGGAGCAGACGGCACGGTATATGGATGGCAGCGCGGCAGAGGCGGGGCACCTGGTCGTCATCGACCGGCGGGAGAACCGGAGTTGGGAGGATAAGATGTTCCATCTCCGGCGCGGCGGCGGCGCGATGCCGGTCGACGTGTGGGGCATGTGATCTCCAGGTCAGCGCGAGTCCCGTGGCAATACGGAAGCAGCGTGACCGCCACGCCGCAGGAGACCTCGTCTGCGTTTTCCCGCGGTGCCATGACTTCCCTCTCCGCCTCGCAACCGGGGGTCGAGCAGGTCGCGCACCGCGTCGCCGAACACGTTGAGAGCGTAGACGACAATCGTCAGGCAATGCCCCGGCCACAGCGCCAGCCGTTGGGCACGACATGGCGCACGAGGCGGTTTCGACCGACCGGAAGGGACGCCATCAACGATAGACCTCTGCACGCGGTAGTCGCCCACCCGCTATCGCCAGAGCCCCTTCTTATCACCCGCAAGCGCCTTCCCGCGCATGCGAGGATCTTCGCGACCGGCAACCTGGTGCTCCATGGGGTCGAGGATCTTCCGCTGCCATCGCCGGTCGAGCTTCCTCAACTGGCGCTCAGCCGACGAAGTGACGTCAATCGTCCAGGCCAAGCGCCCGTCGTACGTCGGCTATGGGCTTGCGTGGCTCGTCGCGCTCCAGTACCGACAGCGCCAGCAGATAGTCCTCACGATCCTCGAGGAATGCGTCGATCGCCTGTTTCACGTAGTAGCTCTTGCTGCGACCGGTTTCGTTGGCCAATCGCGTCAGTCTCTCGTCCGTCGTCGGGTCTAGTCGGACGGCTATCATATGCACCTCGTGTTTTACATGTATAACCGCTGATTCCGCAATGTCAACCGGAGCAACCGGCGCGCTCAGCAGAACCACCTGGCGTGCATCTACCTACCTATCCCGCATCGCTCACCAAGTCGGTCGCGGGGGTTGATTTGGTCCCTGAGTGTTCGGGATGGGGTACTTCAAGCCGCGAACAGGTGACCGGGAGGTAGGTGGCGCGGCTTTGTCATGGCAGGAGCTTCTGGTGGTGATCATGAGCGCTGAAAACCAGCACGTCTTGGGCACACCTCACCTGATCGGGGCCTTCTGCGGTGAGGTCTCAGTCGGTTGCGTCGGCGCTATCCGGGGGCGGCTCGTACCGGGGCGGCGCGCAGGGCGCCGAGCGCCTGCGCAAACAGCTCCTGCAACGGATATACCGATGAGAACGAGATCCGCACCCTGCGCACCGACACCGTGATGCCGGTCGACGTCTGGGGCAGGTGACGGATTTCACGTTGCGGCGGCGCACCCGAGGCGGATGATTTTGTCAGCAGCCTCCATGCCGCCTCGAGTTGGGGCTGTCCTGGTCGATCGCGAACGCATGGCCCGAGGGACTATGGGAAACACCTTGAATGCGGTCGCCTGATCCCCGTCCTCCGGAACGCGCAACCGGGTTCAGCCGTAGGGGCCCTTGCGGTGGCGCCCGAGCATGCGTTGCAGGCGCGGGCCGGCGCCCTCCCATACCCGTTCGGGCATGCGGTAGTCGATGAAGGGGTAGAAGCGCTGGGCGACGAAGCGGCGGCTGTAGGTGACCCCGGCCAGCAGCCGGCGCCGCTGCGACACGTTGGGGGCGCCGCGGTGCCACACCTGGTTGTTGAACAGGTAGGCGTCGCCGGGGCGGGCCAGCATCGACACCGGGCTGTTGCCGGCGAACTGCGGGCGATCCTGCACCGTGGGACGCCGGCCGGCGTAGTGGCTGCCCGGCACCAACTGCGTCGGGCCGAAGTCCACCGCCTCGATCGAGGTGAGCGGGGTGAACAGTTGCAGTGCGAGACACGGCAACGGCACGCGCGCGTCGTGACGGGGGACTTCGGGCGGCAGCGGGATCTGCACCAGGTCGTCGACGTGCCAGCCGCCGGGGCCGTCCGCCACCGCATCGGGCTTGGGGTCGGTGAACAGCGCGTTCTGCGACATGCAGTGGCAGTCGTCGCCCAGCACCGCCTCCGCCAGACTGGCGAACGGCTCGCGCACGATCAAATCGCGGAAGGCGTGGTCGTACTCGAACATGCGCATCAACGAGCTGCCGCGCCGGTGGTCGCCGGGCTGATCCTCCTGCATCGCCGGGTTGGCGAGCTTGCGCTCCATCGCTGCGCGCAGCGCCGCCACCTCCTCCCGCTCCAGCACCGGTCCGAGCGCGCAGTAGCCGTCGCGACTGAGGCGCTCGCAGATGTGCGCGGTCTCCTCTGCCGAGAACCGCTCCCCCTTCAGGATCGCGAAGCCGCGCAAGCGGCGGCACGCGGCCGCCGGCTTCAGCGATGTTTCAGCGTCGCGGGACGGGAGTCGGCACACCGCCGTTTGGACCTGGAGGCACCGCCGTTCAGCGCACCGGGTATGGGAATCTGCGCCCTCTCGCGACCGGTCGAGTCACCACGGCACGCAGAACGGCATGATCGACGCGCCGACGGTGTCGGCGACTGCCACCCGGGTTCTGGGACTCGCTGACCTGCGCCGCCAAACCCTCTGCGTCGGCGAGACCGGGACACCGAGATACGTCCGGGTAGAGATTTCTGCAGCAAATGAGTCTCAACCACTTGACGCAATTTTCATCGATCATGGCGGCCTCCTGCGGGCCGCGGCGACCCTCGGACGCTTCCGAAGAACCCCGAGCACGTAACGGCGCCACAGCGTCCCGCCCGCGGCGATCTGACGCCTCCCCGACGCCTGTAAAGGATTGGAGGAATTCTTCCATTTTTAATCTATTAGGATACTTAGGCTATGATGAACGGAACCGAAACCGAACCTACGTCCACCGTCTTCGCACTCTCGGACCAGGTGCTCCTGGCGCAGACCAGAGAGCTCGCCCGGGTCGAACAGGCGCTCCAGATTACCGTGCTCGATCACCTGCGCGAGATCGATGCGCGCCGCCTCCATCTGCGCCGCGGCTACTCCAGCCTGTTCGACTACGCGGTGCGCGAACTGGGCTACACCGAGGCCTCCGCGTGGCGGCGGATCAAGGCTATGCGCTTGAGTGCGGACACCCGCGGCGTGCACGGCTGGTTGCAGGACGGCTCGCTCAATCTGAGCAACGCTGCGCAGCTGCAGAACGCCTTCGAGCGCTGGGACCGCAGCGGAGCCGGGCGCGACGCCACCGGAGCCCAGGGCGCCGGAACGAACCCAGCGCCGCGCGGCGGGTCGGCTCCAACGGAGGCGGCCACGGCAGCGGGTGCGCAATTGCCGGTGTTGGATGCCCGCGCCCGACAGCAGTTGGTGGAGCGGGCGGTGGGCAAGAGTACCCGGCAGGTGCAGCAGATGCTGGCCGAGGTGGATCCCGAGTCGGCGCAGCCGACGGAGCGGATCCGGGCGCTGGGCGACGGCCGTTGGGAGCTGAAGGTAGTAGTCGACGGGGAGTGTCAGCAGGGGTTGCAGCAACTGAGGGCGTTGCTGTCGCACGTGGACCCGCACCTGACCATGGGGCAACTCGTGGGACGGCTGGTGTGTGAGGGAGTGAAGCGCTACGATCCGGGCCGCCCGCGGCAGCGGCAGCGGAACGGGCACGGATCCGCGAGCGAGAGGCGGGTGTTGACGGCGCCGGCGCCGGACGATGTCGGCGGGGACGCGACTTCGGCGCCGAAGCGGCGGGCGTCCGAGGTAGACCGCAACACGTCGTCGGAGAGTTCGCGTGGGATGCCCGGTGCCGAGGCTCCAGCCACGCCGAGACGGTTCTCGCCACCGGCCGACTGCGGCACTTCGGCAGCGAAGTCGTTGGGGGACTCGGAAGCTGCGACGGACGGGCTGCCACTTCGCCGGCGAAGGCGCTAGCGGCACCGGCGAACCGCGGCATTGGAGGTTCGAAGCCGGAAGAAAGTTGCGTCCGCGGTACTATTACGCCGGCGAAGCGGCATGCGGCGGCGAGACCTCGCGCTTCGGCGCTTCGATTCATCCCGGCTGCCGTGAAGCAGGAAGTCTGGCGGCGCGATCAGGGCTGCTGCAGCTACGTGGACCCGCACAGCGGGCGGCGTTGCGGCTCGCGGTTTCTGCTGCAGATAGACCACGTCGTGCCGGTCACGCACGGCGGCGGGGCGGAGCCGGGGAACTTGCGCCTTCTGTGTGCACCCCATCACCGTTACCGCCATGCGCAGGGCACGGCCGGACGCGAAGTGACACGCGGTGCGGCGCGGGAGCCGCCCATGTGACGGCAACGCTTCGTACCCGGAGCCGTGTTGGACAGCATTGCTGGGCAGCGGTTCTGCGCGCCGGCCGGACCGGTACCTGCGGTGCAAGGAAGTGAGTCGTGGACTGCGGGGCGAATGGGAGAACGTGCAACATCCCCGTTCTCGATATAGACTTCGCCAAGGCGAGGAGGTCGACTGTGGGCGTGCGCCTGAGCCAGTACGAGGAAGAGGGCTACCTGATCCTGCCTGAGGTCCTGCGGCCCGCGGAGGTCGCGGCCGCGACGGCGGAGATCGAACGCCTGCACCAAGTGGCCGCCGCCGACCCGGAGGCGGGGTCGTTTGAGTTCGAGCCGTTCACGGACACGCGTACGGAGCAGGGGCGGCCGGTGCTGCGCAAGATCGAGGGCAGCGATCGGATCTCGGAGCTGTTCGCGCGCATGGGGTCCAACCCGCGCGTGCTGGAGGTGGTGAGGGAGCTGCTGGGGCCGGATCTGCTGCTGTTCCGCTCCACCCTGATGCTCAAGCCGGCGCGCCATGGCTCCCGCCATGCGTTGCACCAGGACGTGGCCTACTGGCCGCTGGAGCCGCCGACGCTGGTGACCGTCAGCATCGCCCTTTCCGCCAGCGACAGCGAGAACGGCTGCATCCAGGTGATCCCCGGCAGCCACCGGTGGCCGGTCGGCGAGTGGGGAAACATCGCCCGCGACGGCGCCGCCGCGATGACCGACCGCAGCGACGTGGATGTCTCGGAATTGCGCGACGTGCCACTGCCGGCGGGGAGTGCGGTGCTGTTCCACAGCAACATCGTGCACGGGTCGGGACCCAACCGCTCGGACCGCCCCCGCCACACCGCGCTGTACGCGTACTTCCCGCCGCACGTGCGCTACGTACCCTCGGCCCGGCAACCGCGGGAGCGGGAGTATCGTGTCGTAGCCGGCTTGGCGGGGCGCAGCAGCTTCACGTTGCGGGCCGGGTAGTGCCCCGGATGGCGCCGCTTCCGTCCCGGCCCCGCCCGCTGCGCCGACCGAGGCGACGCCGCCGGCAAGCGTGGAGTGTCCCGGAACCATCGCCGCCGGCCTCGCTGCAGCCCTGGCTTGCAACTGTCCGGCTCGGCCCCGGTGCCTCCACCAGCTACGCGTCGGTGCGCGAGAGATGGGGACGTTTCCGTTCCAGCCTCGGCCAGCGGCCCATCGGTCCGCACCCGGCTCCGTGAGGGGCGCGTAGGAGCGACCCAAACCTGCGCGTCAGCGGCGAAGCCGAGCCCGCCCCGGCGGCCGCCGGAAGTTGCACCAGCGTCATCTTCAAGGACAGTCCGGTGGGCCCGATCATGGGCCGCAACATGGATACCGGGATCGGAGATCCGGTGATATTCCGCTACATGGGCACCGCGGCGGACCTCTGTGTCTGGTGATCCGTGAGCGCGACGTTCCGTGTGGGCCTGGCATACTATGCCAGCGTCGCCGCAACGGCGTAGAGGGTGACTCCGGAACCAGACGATGAAGAGACAGACCCACGCGCAAATCGAGGGCGAAGCGTGGCTCGTCAACGGCGAGCCTACTCATCGGCAGCGGGAGTACCGTGGCTGGAGGATCGAAGGCCGGCTGCTGAACAGCCGCATGGCCAACGCGATCTTCGATGATGCCAACCCGGCCACCCGCTTCCTGTGGCGCTACCCGGATAGGGGC
>JAKZWC010000375.1:0-3081 GCA_047515735.1 Spirochaetales bacterium
GCGGCCAGCAGCAGCTCCGGGTAGCCGTCGCCGTCCATGTCGGAGAAGCGCGGGGTGAGGCCGCGGCTCAGTCCCCCCACCACGCCGCTGGAGTCGGTGACGTTGCGGAAGCTGCCGTCCCCCTCGTTGCGGAACAGTGCCGCCGCCGAGGCGCCGTGGCTGAAGGCGGCGATGAACAGATCCAGGTCGCCGTCCAGATCGTAGTCGCCGAAGGTGGGACCCAACCCGTAGACGGTGCTCTCGTAGCCCAAGTCGATGCGCGCCAGCACGTTGACCCCGGCGGCGTCGGCCACCTCGCTGAAGGTGCCGTCACCGTTGTTGCGGTACAGCAGGTGGTAGCCGGGCAGCGTGGTGCGAGACTCGTCATCGCCGGCGCTGGCCACGAACAGGTCGATCCAGCCGTCGCCGTCGTAGTCGCCCACCGCCGAGCCGTAGCCGCGGTGCAGGCGGTCGACCCCGGCCGCCGCCGCCCGCTCGGTGAAGGTGCCGTCGCCATTGTTGCGGTACAGGGCGTCGGGCGCCGTGCCGCCGGACACGTAGAACAGATCCTGCAAGCCGTCGTTGTCGAAGTCGGCCACCGAGCCGCCGGAGGTCATCGAGTGGACGATGTGCGGCGCCTCGGCGCGCCGTGTGGCCCACAGCCCCGCGGCCTCGGTGCAGTCGCGGAAGCTCAGCTCGGCGGCGGCCGGCACCGGCGCCGCCAGCACCAGGGCGAGGGCGAGCCGCAGTCGCGCCACGGACGGCGGGTCACGAGCCAGGATGGCGGCTCATTCCGTACGCCCGCAGGCGTACACGTCGATGGTGCCGTGCGGATGCGGGGTGTAGGGCTGCTGGGTGATCTCGCCGCGCGGGTACAGCAGGTAGGACGCCTCGTTGGGCACCTCCGTGGGAACGACGTCGACCAGCACGCCGTGGCCGTCGAACACCTGGCAGTTGGGGTTGGGGGCGAAGCGCTGCAGGTCGGAGCAGCAGGTGACCTGCTGCAGCTCGCCGGGGAGCCAGTCGATCACGTGCGGCCCGTGCATGCTCATGAAGCGCCGGTCCCACAGGCGGCCGCCGCGATGGTCGCGCACGTCGGTCCACTCGCCGTGGATGAAGTGCCGCGAATGGCGGTACTCGCGGTCCCCGAACACGAGCTGCAGCCCCGGCAGGTCGTCGCGCAGCCGGGCGGCGATCACGTTCTGGCCGTGCCAGGTGGGGTCGATCCACAGCCGCTCGCCGCTGCGCGCGTCCAGCACCAGCCGCGAGGAGTAGGCGATCTGCGCTCCGCCGTCTCCGGCCAGGTCGCCGCCGGCGGACATGTCGACGTGGTTGTCCTCCCAGGGCGCGGCGAATGCCTCGAACGGCAGCTCCCACAGCACCCGGCCGTCGTGGTCGAGCAGCTCGGTGCCGACCGCGACCTCCTGGCGCCCGTCGCCGTCGGCGTCGAACAGCGCCGGGTCATGGCCGGCGCGGCCGTTGGCACAGGTGTACTGCCACAGCGGCCGCAGCTCGCAGTCGAACGCCGCCAGGGTGAGGCAGTTCTGCTCCCCCGCCTGCACCAGCAGGTCCGCGCGCCGCCCGTGCCCCTGAAAATCGGCCGGCCGCACGTAGCCGCCGATCATGTGCAGCCCCTCCACGGTACGGATCAGGTGGCCGCTGCGAAACAGGCGCGCGCGCAGGTCGGGGGCGTCGGGCGCTACCGGCTGCAGGGAGTTGATCACCGGATACTCCACCTCGCGCAGCAGCCGGCCGCTGGCGCCCTCCAGCTTGCACAGCCTGATATGGCCGAGCGCCCCGCGCACGCAGTACACCTCGGCGCGGCCGTCACCGTCCGCGTCCCACAGCAGCGAATTGGAGCCGTAGCCCAGGGCGCCGTCGGGATCGTCATAGCGCCAGATCAGCTCGCCGCTGCTGCGGTAGGCGGAGAGGTGCACGGCGCCGGCGACGTTGAGGTATTCGCTCTCCCCATCGCCGTCCACGTCACCCACCAGGGCGAACCCGGCGAGGTAGCGGGCCATGCGCGGCTGGCGCTGCCAGTGCTCGGCGGCGAGGGCGATGCGATGTTTCAGGTAGGGCAGCGCTCCCACCTCGAAGGCGAGCGCGTCGCTGCCGACAGCCGCGCCGCGGGTGTCGACCAGTTCCGCTTCGGCGCGGTAACGGCCGGGCGGCAGGCGGTGCACGTCGAACACCTCTCCCACCTCCCGGTCCACCAGCACCCTGCTGTCGTACAGCTCGGTGTGGGCCACGCACGGCCCCTGCGGGTAGATCTGCTCCGGCAGCTCGAGCAGCGGCGCGTCGCGGCCGGATTCGTAGATGCGCGCCCGCACCGCGCGGTAGGGCCGCGGCGAATGGGGGAACACCACGTGGAAGGCGATTCCCCAGGGACAGCGCCCGCCTGCCTCGGTCGGCCGCGAGATGGCGACCCCGACGATGCGCAGGAACGGCTCCATCGGATGCGGCGGCAGATGGGCGTACTCGGCAACCTCTTTGTCGGGCGCGGGTGGCAGCGGTCGGTTCATGACGCCTCCTGGAGCGGGAAATCGCTGGGATAGAGCCTGCAGCCCTTCAGGTAGGGGCGCTGGTAGCGCGATTCCTCGGCGGTGTAGTAGACGCAGAGGATCTCGCCGTCGGGAAACTGCACCCAGGAGGAGCCGCCGAAGTCGGCGATCGGATCCCAGTCCACCTCCACCATGGTGTCGCGCTGATACTGGTCCGGGTACTCGCCGCCGGCCGCGTCCCAACTCCAGCTCAGGTCGGGAGTGGTGGCGTTGCGCACCTGGATGCTCACGGAGCGCCAGATGCTCTCGCCGGCGAAGCCGCGGCGGGCGAAGTTGTCCCAGCGCCACACGCTGCCGGCCCACTCGTCGGCCATGTGCTGCGCGGCGCGAAAGGTGGTGCCGAAGGCGGTGCGGTCCTGGCCCCACTGGCCGAAGCGGCGGCCGCCGGTGCGGGTGAGCCGCTCGCTGCGCATGACTTGGTCGCCGTCGACGCTCACCGTCAGGCTGGCGGCGTCGCGCACCACGCGGTAGCGGTGCCAGCGGGTGGCGTCGAGGTGCCATGCGGTGTCCGGCTGGCCCCCGATCTCGATGCGGTCCGGGA
>JAKZWC010000376.1:0-5061 GCA_047515735.1 Spirochaetales bacterium
GCTATGCGTATCGACGGCGCCGTTGGCGCCGGCATAGCGCCGGAACAGCGCCGCCACCTCCGGCTCGCTCATCCCTTGCGGAAGGTCGAGCCGCGGAAACCGGTACGGGTGCGGCACGTCGGCGAACAACTCTTCGACCGACGCCACGCCGATGGTCTCCAGCATCGCGGCCAACTCCGCTTCGGTGTGGGGTGTGTAGCGCATCCGTCACCCGTCTAGGGCAGAAGCTGGCGGTAGCCGGCGGCGTCGAGCAGTGCCGCGCGCTGTTCCGACAGGCGACCGGGCTGCAGCTTGATCAGCCAGCCGGCACCGTAGGGGTCTTCGTTGACCTGCTGCGGCGTGGACTCCAGGTCGGCGTTCGCCGCCGTCACCGTGCCGCTGACCGGCGCGAACAGGTCGCTCGCGGCCTTGACGCTTTCGATCACGCCGAAGGAACTGCCCTGGGTTATCTCGGTTCCGACCGCCGGCAGCTCCACGTATACGATATCGCCAAGCTCGGCCTGGGCGTGGTCGGTGATGCCGATGGTCACCGCGGTATCCTGTTCCTCGCGCAGCCACTCGTGCTCGGCCGTGTATCGCAACTGTTCCGGTATGTTCATCCGTTCCCCCGCTGATAGAACGGCCGCATGACGACTGTGGCGGCGTGTGGCCGCTCGCGTATCAGAATTGCCAGTTCGCCGCCGACCGTAGCATGCTGCCGCGCAACCAGGCCCAGCGCCAGGCTGCGCTGCACCCAAGGTCCGTAGCCGCCGCTGGTCACCGTCCCGATCGGCTCTCCCGCGGCCGTCGTGATGGGGTAGCCGGCACGCGCCAGCGCGCGTCCGTGAAGCTGCAGGTGCGCCAGCGCCCGCGGCACGCCCTCCGCCCGCTGGCGCCGGATCGCCGCCGCGCCGAGGTACGTGTCTGCCTTGGCGACGAAGCGGCCGAGCCCCACCTCCAAGGGGGAGGCTTCGCGGCTCAGCTCGTTGCCGTAGAGCGGCAGCGCCGCCTCCAGCCGCAGGGTGTCGCGCGCACCGAGTCCGGCGGGCACCAAGCCGGCCGCCGCGCCCGCCTCGAGCAGGCGTGACCACAGCGTCTCCGCTTCCGCGGCGGCGACGAACAGCTCGAAGCCGTCCTCGCCGGTATAGCCGGTGCGCGCCAGCAACACGGCCACGCCGGCTACCTCGGCGCGGCGGCAGCGATAGCGGCCGATAGCGGCCACCTCGGTGCCCGCCAGGCCCTGCACTATGCCCACGGCGCGCGGTCCTTGAATCGCCAGCAGGCCCAGTTCGGCGCTGGCGTCGCGGAGCTCGGCGGCGGCGGTACCGGCGGCAACCGTACGCGCGTGATCCGCCACGGCCGCGGCGTTGGCGGCGTTGATCACAATCCGGTACCGCTCGTCATCCAGCCGGTACACGATCACATCGTCGATGATGCCGCCGGCTTCGTTGAGGATCAGCGAGTAGCGCGCCTGCCCCACCGCGAGACGCTTCAGCGTCAGGCAGGTGAGCCGCGCAATGCAGGCCGCGGCGCCGGCACCGGTGCAATCCAGCTCGCCCATGTGGCTGACGTCGAACAGGCCGGCGGCGGTACGCACCGCGCGGTGCTCGGCGATGATGCCGGAATACTGCACCGGCATGCTCCACCCGGCGAACGCGGTCATGCGCGCACCGAGCCGTTCATGCGCCGCGTGCAGAGGGGTTCGTTGCAGGTTGGTATCCGGGTTCCCGCTGGGCGCCTGACTCACTGATCCACTAGTACCGCATCGAGCGCACCCGCGCCAACCGTAAGCGCTGTCACGCATTGCCTTGCCGCTGCCCCGGCATGCTCGGCCGCCGCCACAAGTCGGTATAATGAGGCCGGATCCGCTGACCCATACGGCAGGGGCGCGCGCCCGCCACTGCGCGGGGCGCGGTCCCGACTGTCATCGGCGCGCGTCGTCACCCGGTGTGTTGTTGAACTTTCCAAAACCTGACCCGCCCGACCTGAAGGCTGCGTTCCAGGCCCTGTCGCCGGAAGCACGGCTCACGGCGCTGCTCTGCGGAGTCGTGAGCCCGCTTGCCTACGAGCCCAGGCAACTGGCTCGCATGCTGCGCTCCGCCGAGGTGAGGTTGGAGCGGCGGCCGCTCACGGTCGCGGCGGTGGAGAACGCCTGCGACGGACTGAAGCGCCGCAGACTCCTGTCCGAGTACGGCTTCACTTCTCAGGTCATGGCCGTCCCGGACTGGGCGCCGTGGCTGACCCTGGAAGCACGGCGCCAGGACCTGCTCGAGCGGCTGTGGGCGGCCTGCGAGAAGGAGCATCCTTCCTACTATCCGCACTACTGGGAGCGGCCATCCAAACGGGAGCTGGCGGAGCTGCGTTACGCTACCGTCGCCGGCCACTTCGAGCTCGTTCCCGACCAGGTCGCTCCGCAGAGCTGGTGGTTCCTGGCGCAGCCGGGGGCCGCCGAGCTGCTGGCCACCCTGCCCGAGCAGCATCGGGACGCGGCGCTCGCAGCGTCCCTGAACGCGGTGATCAACTACGCCGCATTCCCGGATCCGATAGTCGCAGCCTGTCGCGAACTCGCCCCTGGCTCCAATCTGGTACGGTTTGCGGCGGATATCGCCCTGATTCGCATTCTGCAAGGGCGCCTGGACGTCGCCGAGACCATTTTCCGAGAGCTTCCCGCACCCCTGCAGGACGCGCAGCTGATCCGTATCGACCGCGCCGGCGTACGGGCCCTGGTTGCGACCTTGCGTGGAGACGACGATCTGGCGCTGCGCTCGATCGAGGAAGCGATCGCCGCGCAGAAGGAGGGCACCAGGAAGCGCGCCGTGTTTCCGCAATCGGCGGCGTTCGCCCTCTCCCTGCTGTCCCTCGTGCGGAGCGACACGCCGGCTACCAGAAGCCTGCTCGCGGGTCTCCTGACTACCGCCCGGCGGCTGCGCATCGCCCCGTCGATCGTCGACACCGTCGCCTACGCCGCCGAACTGCGCGCCGGGTACTCGCCCCAGAGGGAAATCGAGATACAGCCTCATCTCGGCGCGCTGCTGGACGGCTGGGCCTACTGCTGGGGGCAACCTGCCCGGCTCTACCTGCCGCCGGCGGCGCCGGCGGCGTTCAGCAGCTACGTCGAGCGGCTCACGGCCCACGGTTTTGCCTGGTTGCTGGCCGAGTGTCTGGCGATCATCGGCTGCGCCGGTGCGGAGTTGGCTGCGCGCGGCGGCCGCTCGTTTCTGGCGGCAGGCCGGCAGGCCACGGCGATGCACCGCCAGCTCGGTACCCAGACTCTGACCACCGCCGTGCCCGCCACGGTGCCCGAGTGGGAGTTCTCCCTCAAGGCGCTGGAGCAATTCGCGTTCGAGACCCGCAAGAGGAGCAAACCGGCGGTCAAGCGACCGGTGTCCGGCGGCGGCCGCCGGCTGGTATGGGATTTCGCGACCGCCGGTTCTCAGGTCACCCTGACGCCGCGGGAGCAGCGCAGCTCCCGCAATGGCACCTGGTCCAAGGGCCGGCCCCGGTCGTTGCACTGGCTGGCCTCGGCGGCCGAGACGGAGGAGTTGCCGCAGGCGCAGGACCGCGCCGCCGCGGCGCTGCTCAAGCAGCATGGCGCCCGCGTGGGGCGCTACTTCCCGCCCGCGCCGTTGCTGTTCGAGCTTGCCGGCCATCCTCACGTCTTCAACCAGGCCGGCGACACCGTGGAAGTGGTGCGCAGCGAGCCGGAACTGGTGATCGAGCAGCACGCCGGCGGCGTACGCGCCGATGTGGTTCCTGACGACTGGGATGAGGAGCATTTCTACGTCCGTCAGGCTGACGCGCGCCGCTGTGAGGTAATGCGCTTCACGCCAGCCCACCGGCGCCTGCGGGAGATCATCCCGCCCGGAGGACTGGAACTGCCGGCAAGCGCCCGGCCGCGCCTGCTGGAGGCAGTCTCCGCGCTGGTGTCGGAGGTGCGCGTTCACGGCGGGGTCGAAGGTGGAGCCCGTTCGGCGCGCCGCATCGAGGCGGATCCGGAACCGCGGGTACGGCTGGAGCCGTTCCGAACGGGGCTGACCGCGGAGCTGGTGGTCGAGCCCGTCGCCGGGTCCGAGACCTGGTTCGGGCCCGGCGCCGGCGGCACGCTGGTGTTCGGGCAGCAGGACGGCGAAACGGTGCAGGCGCAGCGAAACCTGGCGGCCGAACGCGCGGCGGCCGCCCGCCTCGTGGCGGCGTGCCCGCAGCTCGCGGGAATCGGTCCGGGGAAGTGGGCCGCGGAGTTGTCCGATCCCGCCGCCGCCCTGGAGCTGCTGGAGCAACTGGAGGCAGCGGGAGCGCGTTCCCTGTGGCCGCAGGGCGAACGGTTCAAGATCGTGGCACGCGCCGCGACCGCCCAGCTCAAACTGCAGATCAAGACCGCCGCCGACTGGCTGCTCGCCTCCGGCGAGTTGCGCATAGATCAGCAGCGTGCGCTCGACCTGAAACAGTTGTTCGCGTTGCTGGACGCCAATCCGGGCTCCCGGTTCCTGGAGCTTGGCGAGGGCCAGTTTCTCTCGCTGACCGAGTCGTTCCGCCGCCAGTTGGATGATCTGCGCAGTGTGTCGTCCCCGGCGGCACACGGTGCGGTGCGCCTGCCTCCCGTGGCGGCCCTCGTCCTCGACGAATTCGTCGCTCAGACTCGGCTCGACGCCGACCGGGAGTGGCGTGCGCTGCGGCGGCGGTTGCGGGAGGCGGAGCAGTTCGAGCCCGAGGTGCCGAGCACCCTGCAGGCGGAGTTGCGTCCGTACCAGCAGGCGGGGTTCACCTGGCTGGCGCGCCTGAGCCGCTGGGGAGCGGGCGCCTGTCTGGCGGATGACATGGGGCTCGGCAAGACGGTGCAGGTGCTGGCGCTGCTGCTGGAGCGGGCACCCGCCGGAGCGGCCCTGGTGGTGGTGCCGACCTCGGTGGTGGCCAACTGGCTCGACGAGGCACGCCGCTTTGCGCCGACGCTGAACGCGCTGGCCTACGTCGGCCCGGGCCGTTCCTCCATGCTCGACGATCCCGGACCGTTCGACTTGGTGATCACTACCTACGCCCTGCTGCACCGGGACGCGGAACAGCTCGGCGCCGTCGTCTGGCACAGCG
>JAKZWC010000377.1:0-6956 GCA_047515735.1 Spirochaetales bacterium
GGTCCAGCCCGACACCGCGTACAGCGTCTGCTCGCCGGCCCGCAGCGACTGCAAGCCGATGCTGTCCTTCTCCCCATAGAACCCGGCCGACACGAGGCCGCCGTCACGCGCCATGTGCGGCAGCGCGGCGGCGATCGCCGCCACCGACCCCACCGTGTCGACCAGCACTCGGAATCCTCTGCCCGACCCGGTGGCCGTAATCGAACCCGGCCACTCCGCGCCGCTCACCAGCAGCGTGTCGCCCGCCTGAAACCGTTCCAGCCGGGCAGCGTGGTGGCCGACCAGGGTGACCGCGGCGCCGCGCCAGGCGAGCGTCTGCGCCGCCCAGTGGCCCACCAAGCCGTCGCCGATCACCAACGCCGTCTCGCCCCGCGCCAGCGCCGCCCGCGCGCCGCAGTTGTAGCCCACCTGCGTCAGCACCAGGCCGGCGTACGCCAGCGCCGCCTCGACACCACCCGCGGCCACCTCCGGCGGCAGCTTCCAGACCTGGTCGCGCGCGCACACCGCCGGCGACACGTGCCCGCCACGCGGCCGGTACATGCCGCGCACCGCGCTCACGGTGGCGAACACGAGTTCGCCCTGCGCCAAGTCCCCGACATCGGCGCCGGTCCACTCCACCACCCCGACCTTCTGGTAGCCCGCCACAATCGGAAACGGCCACGGCGCCGCGCTCTGCCACGGGGTCTCGCCGTCGCTGCGTTCGCCGCGCAGGAACGACCCTTCGGTCCCGTTGCTGATCCACGAGGCGAGCACGCGAATCACCACGTCGCCGGCACCCGGTTCGGGACACTCCACCTCACGTACCACTACCTCGTTGGGGGCGGCAAACACCACCGCGGTTGCTCGCATGGCCCGGTATCGTACACCGTTACCCGCGGCGCCGCGTCAAGCGCGGTCGGGAAACTGCAGACTGCTGCTCCCTACCGAGGCGGGATCGGGTCCGGGAAGTTCCAACGCACCCAGTTCCATTGCAGCATGTCTCCCGTGGCGTCGTTCCAGCCCAGCAGGCGCCCCTTCATCTCATCCAGCACCTCGCGCACGTCGGGATCCGAGATTCGGTTGGTCATCTCGAAGGGGTCTTGGCTCAGGTCGTAGAGCTCATCCAGGTCGTGCGGGTTGTAGACGTACTTCCAGCCGCGGGTCCTGACCATGCGCTGGGTCTGGTAGCCCCACACCTCGCCGTGATGCTCGCAGTACACACTGTCCGGCCAGCCGGCGGGCTGCTCGCCCCGCAACAGCGGCAGCAGGCTCCTGGCGTCGATTTCTGCCGGCGGCTCGAGGCCGGCCAGCTCCAGGAAGGTCGGCATCAGGTCCATGAGACGGGCAAAGCGGTCGATCCGTTGCGCCGGGGGTCCCGGAATCCTGACGATCAGAGGGATCCGGAACACCTCCTCGTACATGGTGCCCGCCTTCTCGAAGTGCTTGTGGCTGCCCATCGAGTCGCCGTGATCGGCGCTGAAGATGATGACCGTGTCGGCGGCGATACCGGCGTCCTCCACGGCGGCGACCACTCTGCCCAGACAGGTATCCAGCAGCGTGACGTCGCCGTAGTACTTGGCCACCGCCTGCTGCCACCACTTCCAGTCCTTATCCTCCAGGTGCCATTCCCGGTGCTTGCGCAGGTGCGATGCAGGCTTGCCCGCGAAGGTCTCGTCGAAGTTGGGCCAGGGCGGGATCGCAGCCGGATCGTATTGCGAGGCGAACGGCTCCGGCACGATGTTGGCGAAGTGGGGCGCCCCGAGGTCGATGCGGAGGAAGAACGGTTGGTCGCCGACCGCCGCCCGCTCGCGGATGAATTGGACGCCCTGATCCGCGCAGCGCCAGGAGGCGGACTGCTCCTTGGGGGCGTCCAGGATCCCGCATACGCTCTGCCTCCCGCCGGGGAAGTCGATGTACACCATGGTGTCGGGCCTCCCCTGCCGCACCGCGGCAGGCGTCACGTGACGATGGAAGCCGAACTCCTCGGGGCGCCGGTCCTCGTGGACGTGCCACTTTCCCACGTAATCCAGGGCGTAGCCGGCGTCCCGCAACATACTTGAGAAGGTAGCGATATCCGGGGACAGGCCCCGACACCAGGCGGGCGCGATGTGGGTGTTGAGCAGCACGCCGTGGTTGTGGGGATACAGCCCGCTGAGCAGGGACGCCCGCGCCGGCGAGCACACCGGAGAGGTGGTGTAGGCAGAGTCGAACACGGTGCCCGCGCCGGCCAGACGGTCCAGATTGGGAGTCCGGCAGATCTCATTCCCATAGCAGCCCAACGCGTCCTGCCGGAGCTGATCGGTCATGAACAGGATGATGTTGGGACGCTTCATAGCTGCTCCTTTCGAGCTACTTGTACGGATCGGCCGCGTCGCGCAGACCGTCACCGAGGAAGTTGAAGGCGAGCACGGCGACCACGACGAACAGGGCCGGGATGATCAGCCACGGGAACGCGGCCACGCTGCGCAGCTTCTGGGCGTCCTGGAGCAGCACCCCCCAGCTCACCGCCGGGGATCGCAAACCAAGCCCCAGGAAGCTGAGCGCGGTCTCGGCGAGAATCATGTTGGGGATGTCGAGGCTCACGCTGACAATCAGATACCCGGCGAAGTTCGGCAGCAGGTGGCCGCGTATGATCCGCGACTCCTTCATTCCGGACAGCCGGGCGGCCGTGACGAAGTCCAGCTCCCGCAGTTCCAACAGCTTGCCGCGCACCACGCGCGCCAGCCGGCCCCAGCTCACCAGCGACAGCACGATCACGATGCCGAAGTAGATGCGCACGATGGGCCAGTCCCGCGGCATCGCCGCGCTGAGGGCCAGCCACAGCGGAATGGTCGGCAGCGACATCAGGAACTCGATGAGGCGCTGGATCAGCATGTCGGCGCGGCCGCCAAAGTACCCGGAGATGCCGCCCAGGGTCACCCCGATCACGAAGGTCAGCGCCACGCCCGCCAGGCCGATGAAGAGAGACACGCGGGCGGCATAGATGGTGCGGGAATAGACATCTCGACCGATGGTGTCGGTTCCGAACAAAAACAGCCCGCCGGGTTGCTCCACCCCGAACAGATGGATGTCGAGAGCGAGCAGCCCGAACAAGCGGTAGCTCTCGCCACGAGCGAAAAAGCGAACGGGGTAGCGCACACCCGGGTCCTCCGCGTACACCAAGGCCAGCGTTTCGCTGTCCCGGGTCGACGTGATTCCGTAGACGAAGGGCCGCAAATGGAAGCGGCCCGAGTCGTCGACGAAGTGGATGCGCGACGGCCGATGGGAGATAGCGCCGACGAACCTCCGTTCCACCGAGTACGGCGTGAAGAACTCGGCGAATACCCCGAACAGGCTCAGGAGCGCGAGCATGCCGCCCCCTAACAGGGCCAGGTGGTGGCGGCGGAACTTGCGCCACATGAGCTGCCAGCCCGAGGCCAGGAAATAGCGCTCGTCCGCGCTCGTCTGCTGCGCGGCGGCCTGCCCCGTGCCGTCCGCCCAGCTCACGGCGTGATCCTTTTTTCCACCCGAATCCGCGGGTCCACGGCCACGAGCAGAAAGTCGGAGATGATGGTCCCGACAATGGTGAGCGAGCCCAGCAGCATGATGATGGCGCCGGCCAGGAACATGTCTTCCACCAGCAACGCCGAATAGAGCGCCGGTCCGATCGTCGGCAACGACAGCACCAGAGCGCTGATCGTGGATCCCGAAACGATCTCCGGCAGCAGCCAGCCGACGGTACTGATGATGGGATTGATCGCCACCCGCACCGGGTACCGGAACAGCAGCGCCCGCTCCCCCACGCCCTTGGCGCGCGCGGTGACGACGTACTGCTTGGCAAGCTCATCCAACAGCGAGCCCCGCATGACCCGAATGAGGCTGGCGGTGCCCGCCGTGCCAATGACGATGATCGGCACCGGCAGATGCTTGATGAGGTCGAGCACCTTGCCGAAACTCCACGCGGTTCCCGCGTAGTCGGAAGAGAACAGCCCGCCGGCGCTCACGCCCAGGTTCTGCAGAATGAACATCAGGATGAGTGCCAGCAGGAAGTTCGGCGAAGCCAGCCCGATGAAGCCGACGACCGTGAGCGCGTAGTCGCCCGCCGAGTACTGGTGGGTGGCCGAGTACACGCCGATGGGGATGGCCACCAAATAGGTGAACACCAGGGTGGTGAACGTGACGATGGCGGTGAGACCCAGGCGCTCGCCGATCACCTCCAGCACCGGCCGGTTATAGTGATAGGAATATCCCAGGTCACCCCGAACGATCTTGGCGAACCATTTCAGGTACTGCACGTGGAGCGGCTTGTCGAGGTCGTAGCGCTCCCTGAGCTGCTGCAGCACCGCGAGACTCGCCTCGTCGTCGCTGGCCGCGAGCTTGAGCGCGTATGAAGTGACGAAGTCGCCCGGCGGGAGCTGGATGATCACGAAGCTGACCACGCTGATCAGCCACAGCACCACCACAAAGTAGCCAAGCCGGCGCACGACGTAGGAAGCCATTACCCGAACCCGAACGGGGCAGCCGGATCTGCCCCGGTTGCGCGCCGTCCTTGGCCTGCCGAGTCGGCGCCTACTGCTTGATGTACCAGGTCTCGGTCAGATACGGGTGCAGTCGCCGCAGGCCGTTGACCCAGCCCTCACCGCCGCGCATGTTGCCGATGCGGTTGTTGATCATCGCTACCAACGGCGGCGCACTTACGGTACCGAAGAAGCGCAGGTTCTCCACGGTGAGCTTGATCATTTCGTTGGCGAGCTGTTCGTAGCGTGCGCTGTCGATCGGTTCCGAGCGCCACTCCATGGCGACAGCATACGCGCGCTTGACGTCATCCGGCGGTTCGATGCCCTCCGCGCCTTCCGAGTCGAGCCACTGACGCCACGGCAACGCGGCCATCGGGCAACACTCGGCCAAGTGGTACGGCGGGATCAGCCGTCTCGGATAGGTTCCTCGGGCGCTGATCACCGCCCCGCCGTCGCTGCTCCACATGCCGACATCCAGTTCGTTGGCCAGCGCCCGCTCCAGCCACAGCTTGCCGTCGATCGTCTTCGGCTCCAGCCGGACGCCGATTCGAGCCCAATGCCCGCGCACCAGATCGAGCAGCGACTCGCCATAGGAGTAGGAATGGTGATACTCCGCAATGATCTGCAGAACCTCGCCGTCGGGACGCCGGCGCCACTTGCCGTCCGCATCCCACGCCAGGCCCATCTCATCGAGAAGCCGGTTCGCCTCGTCGACATCGTGGTCCGCGAAATAGCTGCCCATCCAGTCCTCATACCCGGGCCATTCCGGCCGCACCGGGGCGGTGAAGGGCCTGCTCTGCCCCAGGAACAGGGTCTCGCTGATATCCTCGCGGTTGATCGCCAGCGACAGCGCCTGCCGAAACCGAAGGTCGTTTAAAATGGCACGCAGCACGGGATCCTTGTGGGTGTAGTTCAATGCGAAACCGAAGGCGAAAGAGGTGGTTTCGTTGTCGAACAGATAGGTCGTGTAGCTGCCCTCAGCTTCGTTCTGCTTGTAGATAGGAAAATCGCCGAAACTCAACGGTTCGCGGGCGAAGTCGATCTCTCCGTTCATGATCTTGAGCGGCAGAATCTCGCTGACATTCTCCAGCACCGGCTGGCGAATCTCATCGACGTAGGGAAGCTGATTTCCGGCGGTGTCGATCATGTGATAGTAGGGGTTGCGATCCCAGACGAATGCCTCGGCGCCCATCTGCGCAAGTTTCCACGGATGGATTACCGGCGCCTCGGCGTCGCGGAAGTAGTACTTGTGGCGAGTCGTCCAGACGCCATGGAAGCGGAACGCTTGCCACCAGGAATCGAATCCCTCCGACTTGGCCAGGGCGTCGGCGTCGGCGTTGTACTTGAGGTGGTACTGCTCCAGATAGTGGCGCGGTGCCCAGGGACGGGATTGAAACCAGCTCTCCTCGGCATTCGGTACCGGCACGGCGAACTCGAAGCGGACCGCGTACGGATCGATTACCGCGATCTTCATCGGCTCGCCTCCCGGACGGAACAGCGGCCTCAGCTCGGGAGTAATCTCCTCGTTCTGCTGGATGTCCTCCCACCAGAACAGGAAGTCGTCGGCGTCGAAATCCTCGCCGTCCGACCACTTCATGCCATGCCTCAGGAATAGCGTGAGGCTGCTGCCGTCGGCGGGCTGATCCCAGCCCTTGATGATGTTGGGATAGAATCGGCTGCCGTCCGGTGGCCACAGCAGCATGCGCCGGCGAATGTAGTCGCTCAGCTCACTGGTCCCGCCGCCGGTACGAACATAGTCCCGGAACGCGCCTCCATACTGGCCGATATCCTCGATCGGTCGCACCACCAGCGGTTCCTTCGGCAGCCGCTCCGCGACCGGCGGCAGCTTGCCTTCACTCACCAGTGCCGCCAGCATCGGCGACTCGCCGTAGGAGGTGATGCGCTTGCCGGTCAGCTCCGTATACTCTGCCGGAGTGGCGAAAATATGGTCTACGAACGGCTCTCCCTCCACGGGCGTTCCCGCGGAGAGTGCCCCCCCGCCCTCCTCCTCCGGTACCGATGCCGCGAATAGCGGCATGGTGAAGAGAACCAAGAAGGCCACCAATCCGGTGTGAGATAGCGCCTTGTTCATATGAGCCTCCATCCGCATCTGTGTTCGACACGCTCCAGACAGGCTACCCGGCCCGTCTTGGACAGTCAATGAGCAATGAGCGAGACCGGACGAGCAACTGTCGGAGAGACTCTGTGCATTACTGGGGGACGTGCTGCCGGATTCGCTGCACGTGCGAGAACTAGGCACCGGCGGGGCGCCTGACACGACGGTGTGGCCACTGGCACAGGAGCGAGAGTACGCGGTCGTCGCGCAGGATGAAGACTAATCAGCGGCTCAGCGTTCTGCGCGGAGCGCGATCCTCGTCCTGGCTCCGGCGGCGCCAACTCGAGTGTCGCCTGCCTAATCTGCTGCCGGCGATCTGGAGCGATCAATGATCAAGGGACGCGGCGCGCAGGTCGGCCAGTGCC
>JAKZWC010000378.1:0-5686 GCA_047515735.1 Spirochaetales bacterium
AGTCGGCCTCGACACCCGCAGGCCCGTCCAAGCGTGAACTGCTCGAAGTCCTAACAGAGCGCGATCCATCTCATCGGCCTGCTCGCGCGTCCAGCTACCGATGAAGTGGCGGAGGAGGCGCAACACAATCTGATTCAGCGAGACTCCCTCCCGCTGCGCGAGTCTGCTGATGCGTTCGGCCATTCGGGGTCGACCCCGCGTACGGTCAGTTGCCGCACTGCAATCAAGTCAAGGTTCTTGCGACGAGATGACGGGAATAATGGGGATCACTATATGTTCCGAATCATGCTTCCCAAAGTGTTCAGATAGATGCAGAACGTGTTGACCATACTGGCGGCATAAGAATATTGTCGCGCTCGCATCCGTTGTCGTTGATCTTGGGCAGGTGTTGGATAAAGGACGCAGATTTTCCGGGAGTACTGGGCGTTGCGGACGACGCGTGAGCTCCATTCGGGACTCCGGTTCTTGTGGCGCTACGCGTCCCAGGACAGAGTACTCTTTGTTGTCATCGTTCTGCTGGTCGCCGTAGTTGCCGGCCTGCAGTTGCTTGCAGCACCGACCCTGGGACGGTTGGTTGACGTGTTGATGGAGGGTAGCAGCAGAACAATCGCGGTGCAGTTGGGTGTCAGGTACGGCGGGTTGGGCATGGCGTTGTTGTTGGTAGGATTACTGGAAAGCTGGATAACGCAGACCGTCGCCTGGCGTGCCACCAACGCGATGCGCTCCAGGTTGGTGGATGCCGTGATCGGCCGGCCCGGCAGCTACTTCGACGACACCGGAGTGGGCGAGCTGATCGAGCGCGTCGACGGAGACGTCAGCGCTTTGTTCTCGATGATCTCCTCTCTCTTTGCCAGGCTCGGGGTGAGCTTGCTGATGCTGCTCGGCGCTATCGTGTACGCCTTCTCCCGCACCGACTGGAGGATGGGAATCCTGTTCGTGGCGACTACGATCTTCAGCGCCGGAGCGCTGCGCGCTACCTCGACCTGGGCAACCGGATTGTGGCAGCAACACCGCACCGCGGTTGCTGACCTGACCAACTACCTCGGCGAATCACTGGACGGGATCTACGAGATCGTTGCGAACGGCGTTGTCGGCGACCGGCTGCGCGGCCTTACCGGACTCAACAGCCGCGCACTGTCGTTGGCGCGCCGTGCCACAGTAAGAATCACGATCGCGAACAGCGTGAGCAGGTTCCTGTTCGTAGTTGCCACCGGCAGCGCGCTTGTTCTCGGAGACCACCTGGTGCTGGCAGGTGCCATGACGGTGGGCTCGGTATTCGCAACGGTACGGCTGCTGGATCTCATAATGAGGCCGCTGGAGGCGATCAATCAGCAGGCGGCAAGCATTGCGAAGGCGCTGGCCAGCACCAGTCGGATCGAATCCCTCCTGGACGGCAGCCGCCCGGCGTCGGCACGGTCGGCGGGCACTCGGATCCGCAGCGCTCCAGGAATCGCGCTGGGGGCCGTGAGTTTCACATACGCCGACGGAACCGTTGCGCTCTCGGACATCAGTTTCGAGCTGCCGCGGGGGACATCGCTGGGGATTGCCGGAGCCACCGGGAGCGGGGAATCGACCCTGTTGTCGTTACTGTCCAGGATCAATCCAGCAGAAGCGGGGTCGGTTACCCTGGATGGCGTCGACATCGGGCGCTACGCGGCGGAGGAGTTCGGGCGCAGCGTGAACAGCGTCGGTCAGTCACCGTGGGTATTCCACGGAACGGTGCGCGACAACATCCGTATTTTTGCGGACGCCGACGATGCCGAGCTCGAGCACTTGGTTCGGAGACTCCGCCTCGATAGTTGGATCTCGGCACTTTCGCGCGGCCTCGATACGCAAATTACGCCCGACAACCTGGCGCGCGGTGAGCAACGACTGATTGCCGTTGCCAGGGCATTTGTCAGCGACCCGCCGGTGGTGCTGCTGGATGAACCAACCGGCGGCCTGGATGGCGTAACGGCGACCAACGTCGCCGAGGCGTCCCTGGCGTTGTGCGGCGGGCGCACCACCGCGATCGCGTCGCACGACCTCGGGCTGCTCGACCGGATGGACAACATCGTGGTGCTGGCGGGCGGCAGGATTGTCGAGATCGGATCGCCCCGGGCTCTGAAGGGCCAACCGGGATCCGCCTATTCCCGCATGATAAGCGCGCGAGTCATCTCATGACCGGTCCGCTGTATGCGACCGTCGTCAGCTTCGTGCGGCTGCGATTCGGCCTCTATGTTGTTTGCGTCGGCATGGCCGGCATCCTCTTCTACTTGCTGCCTCTGCTGCCTGGACCTGTCCTGAAGCTGGCGTTCGACGGGCTGGCAACCGGCCGATCACGGGCCGTGACGGCGGCCGCGGCCGCCCTCGTGCTGGTCGAAGCGGCGCGTATCGTCTCGCTGTGCCTGTCGAATCTGGCTCTCACGAATCTGAGCTACCGCATCACCAACGACGTCCGCCAGACCGTTTTGGGCCGCCTGCACGCCAACCCTGGTGCGGCGGTGTCGGCCGCACGCTGGTTGCATCGGCTGTCAACGGATGCGGAGGCTGTCAGTCGCTTTGTGGCGAGCACCTACGGCCCGGTGGGACAGGTGTTTGCCATCGGCGTGGCAGTCGCCGTCCTCGCGACCGTGGACTACCGCATGAGCGTAGCCGCCATCCTCCCGGTACTCATAGTCGCCATTGGAGGACGGGCACTCGGCACGTGGGTGCGCCGCACCCAAGCAAGAGAACGGACGGCCAGCGACCGGGTGATTGCCTGGCTGGCTGACGTATTTCGCGGTATTGCCGCGGTCAAACGTGGTGTGCCAAGCCGCATCGTGGCGCGGTTGGAAGTGCTGTCGGCAGGTCGCGCGCAGGCTGCCCGGACTGCAACCATCGCACAGTCCATGCTGGAGCATCTGTTCGCAGCCGTTACGTATTGGGCTACCGCCGGGATGGCACTGGTGGCCGCGACGATGCTCTCCGGCGCCGGCGAATCAGCCGGGGAACTGGCATTGTTCGTCTCGTACGTTGCCTGGATGTGCCGAGTAGCCTCAGAGACGGCTTCGTTCCTGTCGCGGGCGGCGGCGACTGAAGTAGCGCTTGGTCGCCTGGGTCTCGGACCCGGCAGCGGTGTCCGCCCCGGTGGCGCGGTGCCGACGGCCGGCGGTGACTCCCGGCCGGTGGAGGAGCTACGCGCGATCGAGCTGCGTATCGCGCGAGGGGACAGAGCAACTCAGAGCCGTCTCGTTCACCGTGCAACGAGGCTCGCTGGTGGTTGTCACCGGCCGTGTCGGAGCCGGCAAGTCGACGTTGATCAGCTGCCTCGCAGGCTTCGAGGACGTTCCGGCGGGCGAAGTGCGCTGGAATGGGCGTCCGATCGTGCTCGGCGGGCCTGCCTGCCGTCCGCCGTGCATGGCGTTCCTGCTACCGCGGCCGTTCATTTTCGCGGGATCGGTAGGCGACAACATCCTGCTGGGGCATGGGGACTCGGCGGACGCGCAGGAAGCGCTGCGACGAGCGCAGTTCGACCCGATTCAGGAGGGAATGGTACGCGGCCTTGCAACGAGGGTTGGCGCGAACGGATCGAAGCTTTCGGGCGGCCAGAGCCGCCGGCTGGCGTTGGCGCGTGCCCTGTCCAGACAGGCGCAGGTGTACGTCCTGGACGAACCGACTACCGGGCTGGATGTCGAGACCGAGCGCCGGCTCATGGCGGGACTGCGGGACAGAAAGACCACGGCCGTCGTCGCTTCGTCGAGCCCCGGGGTGCTCAGGTATGCCGACCTGGTGGTGCATCTGTCCGGCGGCACCGTCCAGGCGGTTGGTTCGGTGGCGGAGTTGCGCGAGAGTTCGGAGGGCTTCCGCCGCCTGTTGCATGGCGTGGATCAGCCTTGACCGGCCGCTGGTCGAGCCGGCTCCGGCACGGTGGTCCGCCGCGGCCGGCCGGACGGGCATGCGGGGCCCGGCACGTGGAGATTTTGACAGCTCGCCGCCCGGCTACTATGCTACCGCCCGGTGGCACCGGTGCGGCGCACTGCCGGCGTCTACTCACTGAAGGAGGCCAGCATGGCCAAGATCGTCATCATCGGGGCGGGCAGCGGCTTCGGCAGCCGGCTGTCGATCGACATTCTGGCGCGGCCCAGCCTCGCCGACTCCACCATCGCCCTGTGCGACATCCACCAGGGGCGCCTGCGCCAGGTGCACGACTACGTGCAGCGCGCCATCGATGCCCACCGGCTGCCCGGCACGGTGGTGGCCAGTACCTGCCGCGAGGAACTGCTGCCGGAGGCCGACTGCGTGGTGACCGCGGTCTCCGTGGGCGGTCCCGCGTACTGGGGCGAGCCCTACAAGTCGGAGGTGGAGATACCGCTGCGCTACGGCGTGGTGCAGACGGTGGCCGACACCGTGGGCGTGGGCGGCGTGTTCCGCTTCCTGCGCACCGCCGGCCAGCATCTGCAGTTCGCCCGCGACATGGAGCGGCTGTGTCCCGACGCCATCCTGCTCAACTACACCAACCCGATGTGCATGCTCACCTGGCTGCACTCGGTCGGCTCGTCGATCCAGAACGTGGGGCTGTGCCACAGTGTGCAGGGCACCACCAAGAAGCTGGCCGGCGCGGTCGGCGCCGCGTACGAGGAGGTCAGCTACCTGGTGGCCGGGATCAACCACCAGGCGTGGGTGCTGAAGCTGCGCCGCGGCAAGGAGGACCTGTATCCCCGGCTGCGGGAGATCCTCGATACCCACGAGGCGTTCGCCGAGGACCGCGTGCGCGCCGAGATGATGCGCCAGTTCGGCTACTTCGTCACCGAAAGCACGCGCCACAACTCCGAGTATCTGCCCTACTTCAACCGCACCCCGGAGCTGCGCGAGCAGTACGGGGTGGTCGGTACGGCGCCGGTCTCCATGGAGAACACGCGGGTGCGCGACTGGATGAAGGACACCGGCGTCGACTCCGACGGCGACGCCGAGATCCCGCCGCTGGCGCCCTCCCACGAGTACGCCTCGATGATCATCGAGGCACGCCTCACCGGCACCGCTTTCGCCTTCAACGGCAACGTGATGAACCACGGCTCCATCACCAACCTGCCCGACCGCTGCTGCGTGGAGGTGCCGTGCCTGGCGGACGCGGAGGGGATCCATCCCACCTACGTGGGCGCGCTGCCGGCGCAGTGCGCGGCCATGAACATGAGCAACATCGCGGTGCAGGAGCTGGTCGTGCAGGCGGTGCTGGAACGCGACCGGGAGGCCGCCTTTCACGCCTGCGCGCTCGATCCGCTGACCGCGGCGGTCGTTCCACTGCCTCGCATCCGGGAGATGTTCGAAGAGCTGTGGGCCGCGGAAGGCGACCGGCTGGCCTACTTCGACCAGGAGGAATGAACGATGCGCCTATCCCACGTCCGGCGTGAAGAGATGGTGCTCGGAGTCAGTCACGAGGGCGCCGCGGCCAGCTACTTCAAAAGCTGCTTCGATAGTGACCTGGAGAGCCCGTGGAATTTCATCCACGCGGTGATCTTTCCGCCCGGCAGCGGTATCGGTCATCACAGCCATACCCACGCCGAGGAGATCTTCGTGAGCGTCGACAACGCGATGCAGTTCACCCACAACGGGCGCACCGCCGAGGTAGAGGGCGGCGCGGCGGTGCCGTTGCGGTCCGGCGAGTCTCACGGCATCTACAACCACACCGACCGCGATACGCTGTTCTTCAACTTCCACTGCGTCGACA
>JAKZWC010000379.1:0-6122 GCA_047515735.1 Spirochaetales bacterium
CGCGACCGCTATCTGGTTGTAGACCGACTCCTGCTCGTTGCTCTGCCGCCCGCAGATCACGTTGTATCGCAACGAAACCACGACAACCGCTTTCAACAAGCGGGTAAACCAGGTCCGGTCCGCTTCCGAGAACTGGTCGAACGCTGCCAGCAGCAGCGCCAGAGGCTGGCGGACATTGAACATCTGCAACTGCGACAGACCGGCGCGTTCCTCGGGGGACCACGAGCCGTCATCCGGATTGCGCAGCGCCGCGTATACCCGCGCCTGGCGGTCGAGGTCGCGAACCAGCGCGAACACGCTGGCCGGGTCGTCGATGACGCTGCGAATGGTCTTGAACAGATCGGCCTTGCGCACCAGCCGGTTGCGGCTATTCCAGTACACGCGCAGGAATTCGGGCAGGCTCTCGCTGCCGAGCAGTCCGGCGATACCCTCCCACATGAGTTCCAACGCGTTGATCTCCGACTCGTGAGCACCACCGCGGGCGACGACCGAGAACAGGTAGTTCTTCAGGAGGTCGGTGGCGAGAGACGTACGCCACGGGCGTTCAGCGTTTCGAAGACCTTGAATGCGTTGAGCTCGTCGGTGACCGTGATCACGGTGAAGCACAGCTTGTCGACCGCTCCATCAACGAAGCTGGCGACCGCTGTTCCATCGTCTTCCGCTCGCTCCCTGATACGCTCCTTGAACCAGGAGAACGCGCGGCGCAGGAGATGCTCGGAGGCGTTCAGTCCCCGCTGCGGCAGCCGCTCCAGCGGCACGAGGTAATTCTGGTAGAAGCTGTCGTTGTGGCGATTCAGCGTGAGCTTCGACCGCGGTACGAGACTGACCGGATCCAGGTAGCCGAGGTAGCTGGCGCGAAGCTGCTCCGCGCGCCGCATCTGCGGGTCGGTCGGATCGTCCGGCGCAGCCAGGTCCGACAGATGGGATACCGCGGCGAGCATCAGCAGGCTGAGCGTCGTCATGCGCTGCTGGCCGTCGATGATGTCGAATGCCCGGTTGTCCGCGGACTGCAACACCAGGTAGCCCATGTAGTGCGCGGGTTCTGAGTCGTCACCGAACAGGGCGACGATGTCCCGCCACAGGTCGTCCCACTCGTCGGGGCCCCAGGAGTAGTCGCGCTGGAACAGCGGCACCCGGTAGCTGAGGCCGTTACCCATCAGTTGGCGGAACGTGTTGTTGGTGGCGTTGAAGTTCATCGCGGGAACGGTTGATGCGTCCCTCGGCATGGTATCACGACGAGAACCGGGTAGACGGCGTGGTGTAGCTTCAACCGGACTCGGTGATGGCTCGAGCTGCATGGGCGGCGAGGGTACTGCGGGAGTACTTGATGGCGCCGCCGGGAGCACTGCCGCCGGTACCGGAGGGTGTCGCCGGAAGGGCGAAGTAACGCACCGGATGCTTGAAGCGGGCGAGCCGGGCTTCGAGATGATGCTCCATGTCCGCGGGGGGCAGCGGACCCGATTCGAGGGCCAGAAACGCCGCCGGGCGGCTGCCGAACTCGGGGTCCGGCACGGCCACGCACACCGCCGCGAGCACCGCGGGGTGTTCCCGCAGCGCCTGCTCCACCTCTTCCGGCTGGATGTTCTCGCCGCCGGAGATGAAGCGCGCGTCGCGGCGCCCGGTGACGGACAGCCTTGCGCCGTCGAGCCGGCCCAGGTCGCCGCTGGCGCACCACCCGCCGTCGCCGGCGGCCGGTGCCAGTCTCTCCCCATCGAGGTAGCCGAGGCACAGGGTGCGGCCGCCGAGGAGGATTTCGCCGTCCGCGTCGATCGCCGCCTTACGGTGCGGCAACACCCTCGCCGCCGTGAAGGTCTCGTCGGGGTCGCCGGGACGGGTGGTGGCGACCTGGGAGGCCATCTCCGTGCAGCCGTAGGAGGCGCACACCGGCAGCCCCTGGTCGCGGGCCTGGCGCAGCAGCGGTCCGGAGAGCGCGCTGCCGCCGATCAGGGCGGCGCGCAGGCGCCCGGTCAGCGCCTGCCAGCCGGGGATCTGCAACAGGCGCCGGAGTTGAGTCTCCACCAGCGACACGTGGGTAGCGGCCGGCAGCAGGCGGGCGGCCGGGTCGTCGGCGTCGTGAAAGGCGCCACTCTCGGCGAACAACGCGCAGGCTCCCGCGCTGAGTGCGCGGAACAGGATGCTGAGCCCCGCCACGTGACTGAGCGGCAGCGCCACCAGCCAGGCGTCGTCAGGGCCCAGCGGGATGTTGGCGGACGAGCCGGCGGCGTTGTAGAGGTGGTTGGCGGTGCTGTGCAGCACCGCCTTGGCCGCCCCGGAGGAGCCGGAGGTGAACACCACCGTGGCGGGGCGATGGATGGAGATGCGTACCGGTGCCGGCGCCGGCGCGCCCTGCGCCGGCGCGCCTTGCCGCTCGATCGCGCACGTCTGCGCCAACAGCCGGTCCCGTTCCCGCGCCGCGGCACGTGCCGGCAGCAGCACCGCCACGGCGCCGGTCGCGAGGATGGCGAACAGCGTGGTGGCCCAGGTCGGCGGGTCGAGCTCGGCCGGGAGCGCGATGCGCTGGTTCGGCCTCACTCCAGCCTCAGCCAGGGCGGCCGCGATGCGCGCGGCGCGGCGGACGTAGGCCCGGTAGCTGACCGTCAGGCCGTGCCACCGCAGTGCGGGTGACGCCCCGTAGCGCTCGCCCAGGGCGGTAAGGTCGAGGATGTCGTCCGGCGCCAGCGCGGCGACGGAATCGCCGGCGGCGGGCTCGTCCATCACCCCGCGCCCACCGTGGCCAGCACAGCGGCAATGGCGGCAGCGGCCAGCAGCAGGAGCGCCTGCAGCAGGAGCACCTGGGCGGTGCGCGCCAGCAGTCCGTTCAGTGCCGGCCCCGCGGCCGTACCGCGCAACTGCGTATTGAGGCGCAACGCGGGAACCAGCGCCACGAGCGGTAGCACTGCCGGCCAGCGCGCGCTGCCGGTTTCGGCGACCAGCAGCAGGACCGGCGGCAGCAGCACGCCTGCCAGCAGGCAGGCCAGATACTCGCTGCGGGCGAAGCCGTCGCCGAAGCGGACCGCGAGGGTGCGCTTGCCGGTCTGCTCGTCGGTGGCGCGGTCGCGCAGGTT
Source organism: Spirochaetales bacterium (assembly GCA_047515735.1). Lineage (GTDB taxonomy): Bacteria > Spirochaetota > Spirochaetia > SZUA-6 > Bin103 > Bin103. Next base: position 3,066 of record JAKZWC010000379.1, read on the forward strand.
GTTCACCACCAGGATGGCGGTGGCCAGCAGTCCCGGCCCCAGGCCGACGCCGAGCACCAGCGGCGGCAGCGCCAGCGCCTGCAGATAGTAGGTCGCCCCCACCGCCACCGGGCCGAAGAACACCAGCACCAGCAGATCGCCGAATCCGAGGTAGCCGAGCGGCCGCGGTCCGCCGGTGTAGCTCACGGCGGCCGCGATGCAGGCCACCAGCAGCAGCGCCAGCGGCCACCCGCCCCGTACCATGCCCAACACCCCCAGCGCAGCCGCGCCGGCAAACATCGCCAGCGCGCCGCCGAGCACGTGAGCGGGCGAAATCAGCCCCGCCTGGGTCACCCGCGTGGGGCCGACCCGCGCCTCGGTGTCGGCACCGTGGCGCGCGTCCGCCCAATCGTTGTGCAGGTTGCAGCCCACCTGAATCAGCAACGCGCCGGCGAGCGCCACCAGCGCCCACAGCGGCGCGAAAGCGCCGTGCCACAGCGCCAGGGCGCAGCCGGCCAGCACCGGCGCCACCGCTGCCCACAGGGTGCGCGGGCGAATCGCCAGCCACCACGCGCTCAGCGCCGGCGCGGGTGGATCAGTCATCGCCGCTCCCGCGCGGCCACTGCCAGTGCACCAGGTCGTCGCTCCAGGCGATGCCGAGCGAGGCATGTCCGTGCACCTCCTGCAGCGCGCATCCCGCGGGACTGCTGCCATGGAAGAACATCACGTAGCGCCCGATCCCCGGCTCGGCGCGCAGGTGCAGCACCTGGCCGGCGGTGATGCGTCCCTGCGCCCACGGCCACTCCCGCTGCCCCAGGGTAAGCAGGCCGTGATCGGTCCAGTGCTCCAGGTCGCGTGAGCGCTTGACGCCGATGCCGTTGGCGGGGGAATGGAACATCGTGTATTCGCCCGCCTCCGCCAGCAGGCACACGTTCTCCCCCGCGGCGACGCGGCCGGCGTAGGTCCAGTGCCGCAGATCGCGCGACCACGACCGGCTGGCGCCGTTCTGCTTGTAGAAGCACCACCACGTGCCGGGCTCCGCCGGGTCCTCGATCAGGTAGGGATCGATCATGCGCCCCATCTCCGCCCGGGGCACGGCCGGTCCCTTCACGCGCAACAGCTCCGGTTGCGACCACTGCTCCAGGTCGCTGCTGTGCATGGTGAACACGCGCGCGGTGTGGTCGCCCGGCCTGCCGGCGGCGCTGGGATAGGTCTGCAGGCACATCAGCCAGCGGTCGCGGTGGCGGATCACGTTCCCCGGACTGGAGTAGTTGAGCGCCCGGTCGCGCTCCGTCACGTCACGCGGTTCGCTCCACGTGATCAGGTCGCGGCTCTCCGTGACTGCCGTGGCGGCGCACCAGCTCGAGTCGGCCGGCCCCCGGATGTTGCTGTGCCACACCCGGAACACCCCGTCGTGATAGTGCCCGCAGGGGTCGCGGTATGCCTGCTCCGCGTTGCCGCGCAGCATGATCGGGCTCGGGACGGCTTCGAAGTCGATTGCCGGCGGGCGCATCTGAAGCCAGCGACTACAGGCGATAGAGCTCGCCGAACTTGCTCCCCAGGTAGTCCAGGAAGTAGCGCGCGTCGAGCGGCTCGCCGGTCACGCGCTGGCAGATCTCGGTAGCCGAGTAGACGCGGCCGTGGCGATGAATCCGCTCCCGCAACCAGCCCAGGATCTGCTCGAACTCGCCGCACCGCACCTGCTCCTCCCAGTCGGGAAGTTCCCGCGCCATGGTGGCGTGGAACTGGGCGGCGTACAGGTTGCCGAGCGTGTAGGTGGGGAAGTAGCCGATCAGGAACATCGACCAGTGGATGTCCTGCAGCACGCCGTCGGCAGCGCGCTCCGGCACGATCCCCAGCAGCTCCCGCGACTCTTCGCGCCAGGCTTCGGGCAGGTCGGCTACCTCGATCTCGCCGTCGACCAGCCGCCGTTCCAGGCCGAAGCGCAGCAGGATGTGGAGGTTGTAGGTCACCTCGTCCGCCTCCACCCGGATCAGCGACGGCTTGACCGCATTGACGGCGCGATAGAAACGGTCCAGGTCCACGTCCGCCAACGCGGGGAAGCGCGGTTGCAGCTCCGGGTAGAAGTGCTCCCAGAAGGCGCGCCGGCGCGCGACCAGGTTCTCCCAGAAGCGCGACTGCGACTCGCAGATGCCGAGCGAGGTGCCGTCGCCCAGCTCGGTGGTGGCCAGCTCGGGCGCCACCCCCAGTCCGTGCAGGCCGTGCCCGCATTCGTGGATGGTGCCGAAGATGCTGGCGCTGAGCAGGTTGGGATAGAAGCGCGTGGTAAGACGCCCGTCGCAGGCGCCGAGGGTGGTGGAGAAGGGGTGCGCCGAGACGTCCAGCCGTCCGGTCCCGGAAGAAAAGCCGAGCGCCGCGAGCAGATGCTCGCTGAAGGCACGTTGCGCGGCCACGTCGTAATCGCGCCGCAGCACGCTGTCGTCCAGCTCCACGTCCGCTGCCGCGATCCGCTGCAGCAGATCCACCAGCGGCGCGCGCAGCGAATCCAGGACGCCGCGCAACTCCGCCGTGGTCATCCACGGTTCGAACTCGTCCAGCAGCGGATCGTAGCGCGTATCCGTCGACCCCAGGCAATCCGCCTTCTCGCGGGTCAGCTTCAGGGTGCGCTCCAGATCGGCGCGGAAGATGGCGAAGTCGGACTTGCTGCGCGCTTCCACCCAACTGGCGTGATTCATGCTGCCCTGGCGCGCCATCGCCTTGACCAGATCCGCCGGCAGCCGGGTGGCGCGGTCGTAGGAACGGCGCAGTTCGCGCACCAGCGCGCGGTCGTTCGGGGACAGGTCGGCGCGTGATTCGGCGGCAGCGATCAGATCCCCCATCTCGGAGGTGGTGCGGCGCGCGTGGACCTCGCCCTCCAGCAGCGCAAGCTGATCGGCGCGCTCTTCCAACGCGCCCGGCGGCATGCAGGTCTCCTGGTCCCACTGCAGCAGGCCGGTCACGTGCTCCAGCAGGTGAATCTCGCGGTCGAGCTGCCTGAGGCGGGCGAGGGCGTCCGGTGAGGACTCGATACGGCTCATGCGCCCATCATACCGCCCACCACCGGCATCGTCCGTAGCG